>DATLVJ010000458.1:0-14740 GCA_035577585.1 Candidatus Limnocylindrales bacterium | reverse complement strand
CCCACGCGGGTTATGCCTTGCCCTTGCAACTCCCGCAGCAGCGAAGTCTCGTCAAACCCCGAATACCCCGCCCCATTTACTCCAACTCCTTTGTGGATCACCAGATCTTCCTTGCTCGCGCCAAGCGGCGGCATCAGTTCTGCGCCCGCCGTCCCGCCCACGCAATGCACCGGCCAGGGTCCGCCATTCTCTTTGAATGAGCTGTGGTTCGCCGGATGCCAGTCCTGCGTAAAAACAATCAGCGCGCCCTGCCGCTTCGCCTCGGCAATGGATTTCTGCAGCGGCGGCAGCAGCGAAAGCGTGTTGGCCGCCGCCAACGCCCCGCCTTCACAGAAATCCCGCTGCACATCCACCACTACCAGCGCCGATTTGGTCATGGCATCCCTTCTGCAGAGTTTGCCGCACGCTCAGCTCAACTGCGCAGCATCCGCTTCTGACTGATTACCGATTACTTTCTCCCCCTCAGGCCTCGTGATAATCCATCAGGATCAATCCCACGAAAATAAAACACACCGGCCACACCCATGCCAGATATTTCCGCGTGCTGTTCTCCGGCGGCAATCGCAGTTCCAGCCAGCGCGCCCAGCCGGCGAGCACCCCGAAAATAGCCAGCGGCGTGTGGCTCAATTCGATGAGCATCTCCTGCTTGACGTTCGTCACCGCGTGCATGTGCGTCAGCAACACGATTCCGCCGATCGCGCAAACCCCCGGAAACACCAGCGCCGCTGCATGAGACTTCACCCGGTTCGTCTCCACCGCCCACTGGAACATCGCAAATACGATGATCAGCAGCACCGCCGCGCGATGCTGCAAAACGTCGGCCTCCCGAAAACTGGCCCAGAAACCATTCGGCCCAAGTGGCCAGTTCTCCGGGTCCGCCCGCAAAAACAGAAATACCGCCAGCCCCAGGAACATCAAAGGCCAGATTTTCGCCCAGGAAAAATATCTGTTTCGGGAGAGCAAAGCCAGGATTCCCATGAAAAATACGATTAGCCCCGCCCAACTATGGTTATACTCCGACCAGGCGATATCTCCCGGCGTATCCGGGTGCGAGAAACTTTCTCCCGGCATAAACGCCGCGGGAACTTTCACCCCGGCAAGTTTCGCCTTTCGCTCCATCTCCTTGCCCGCCGGCGAAAGATCGCCCAGCGGCGGACTGGTAAATTGCGGCATCCGCGGCGCATAGCGTACCGCGATTTCGTGCAGGCTCACCCGATCCTCGGTCAGGTCGGCTCCAGGCGGCTGCGAGGTCAGCGAGGCAGCCGCCAGTATCACGGTCAGGCCGATGCCGAGTTCCACTTCGCCGAATCGAGTGAGGCTTGTTGCGCCGCTGGTGGAAGCGGCGCCGCCCGCACGCACGATAAAATAGTTCGCCGCACCCAGCAGCAGCAGGCACCCGAACAAAACCACCTTCGTTCCCACCATGATGCCGTACGCCGTGCCGTAGAGCGCGTTCCACGAACCCACAAATACCAGGCTCATTCCCAACCCTGCCAGAAACAGCACGGCGACGCTGATTTGCGCCAGCAGCGAAAATCGCCGGCTGATTCGGATTCGAACTCCCTGCTCGGAAATCCGCTTCATCGAAAGCAGCAGGTACGGAAGCCCCCCAATCCAGCTCGCGGTCGCCAGGTAATGCAGCGACGTCAGTCCGACCAGCGCGGCCCGCCCGTCCATCCGTGAAAACGAATGGCTGGTGACCACCGATGAAGCCAGAATCAGTATCGCGGGGACAATCACCGCGCGGTTGACGCTCTTCCGCAAACTTTCAGGCCACAACACAACGGTGAGCGAAGCAACAATCGCAATCATTCCCGCAATCGCGAAGTTTGCGCCCAGCATTTCGCGCACGGAAATGCCGGTGGAATTGCCGAGAACCAGCGAGTTGACCACCAGGAAAGCAAGTTCGCAGATCGCCAGGCCTGCTCCGCTCCAGCGAATGAACTTCCACGCCGGCCGCGTCAGCTCTTCCGGCCGCAGACTCTCGTCCGAAGCTACAAAACACAGGAAAATCACTCCGCCGGCGAGGATCGTCTGAAGGCACAAAGTTGCGGCGCGCAATAGCACCACAAGAAAGCCGAAGATGCCAAGCAGGTCAGCCATGCCAGCTTCAGGATGCCTTCACGGAAAAAGGAACCACGCCGCGCGTGATGTGGCCATCCGGCGCCAGCACTTGCCATTCTATTTTGTATGCGCCCGGCTTCAATCCCGTGGCTTTCGAGGACAACGTGTCCGGCGATTCCTGCTTGTCGATAGGTAGTTCGATGACGCTTTGATCCGGGCAGGCCAGCTGAATCTTCGATCGCGCCGAGTCGACTCGAACATTATATTTCAACGTGACGGCAAGATCCGGCCCCGTGATGCTTGAGTTCGCCGCCGGCGAGCTTTCTTTCAAAATAGCGTGCCCTTCGATGAAACGCCCGCCGGCAAGCAATAAAGCCAGGGCAGCCATCCCCGCTAAAATTCGAACGGTTGCAAGCCTTCGATCCATTTTTTCCTCACAAGCCTTGTAGGGGCGGCTTTATGCCGCCTTCTTGGGCTTCGGCAGATTCAACGCGAAGCTCTCCCTCCCCACTATAGCAGCGAGAGAAGAATCGCCCCAACATTAGCGCTCGAGATAAAGAATGGACGGATCTTAAAAGCTGAAAGCAACGCCCGGACTGTGGAAGGAAACCTCAATCATTCATAGCGCAGCGCTTCGACCGGATCGAGTTTCGCCGCCTGCATCGCCGGCATCCAGCCACTGACTACGCCAACGACGATCAAAATCATGCTGGAGAGCACCATGGTGGTGACGGACAGCGTCAGGTGAATGTCCACCTTCCCCGAATCGTCTTCATAAGCCGGCCCCAGAAACGGCAATGTTCCAATCGCCGAGGTCAGCGCCGCGGAGAACAGCATGCCGATAGCGCCCGCGGCAAGCGTGAGCACCAGCCCTTCCAGCAGGAACTGCCAACGAATATGCGCCTTCCTGGCTCCCAGCGCGCGGCGAAGGCCAATCTCGCGAACCCGTTCGTCCACGGAGACGAGCATGATGTTCATCACGCCGACGCCTCCGATCGCCAACGTCATGGAGCCAATCAGGAACAGCAGCCCTTCGATCCCCAACGTAATCCCCTCATAGATGGGTTTGAATTCCTGCCGGCCAAACATCGTGATGGCTCGCTTGTCTTTCGCCGAAAAATGCTGGCGGTTCGCCACCGCGTCGCGGAATTGCTGCATCGCGGGAGCTTCAAATTCCGGCGCAACCGGTTCGAATACCATCACGCTCGCATAGCGCGCGTCCCAGATATCCGCCGCCGCGGGATAGGGAATAAATGCGGACTCATCGTCGCAATTGAAATAGCAACTGTCGGAAAATTTCATGTCCATCGTGCCGATCACGGTGAATCGCACTCCGTCAATGCGCACGGTCTCTCCCACCGCCGGCGTCCCGCTGAATAGCTTTTTCTTCAGCCGCGCCCCAAGGAACACCACTCGCCGCCGCTCGGCAATGTCATCGGCCGAAATCCAGCGGCCTTCGGAAGGGACTTCGTTCCGCATCTCGCCGTATTCGGGATAAATGCCCCGAACCGCGCTATCCGAAAGCCGTTCGTCGTGCGAGATCCCCCGGAATTTTACGGTTTCCAGGGTTACACGCTTCACCAGCGGCGATTGGGCCTTCACCCAATCCGCGTCCTCCTGCTCGAACCGCACCGCTTTGCCCGCTCGCTCTCCACCCGCCTGTTCGCTGGTGGTTCCCGGCCAGCAAATCACCGCGCCCTTGCCAAATACCTCAAAGGTGTAAAGCAACACGCTCCGGAACCCTGATCCATAGCTCAGCAACAACGTCACCGCCACAATCCCCCAGGAAATCCCGGTCATCGTCAGCAAGCTGCGCACCCGATTCCGCCCAAGCGCCGTCCAAGCCTCTTTGAAAATTTCAATCAGCATTAGCCACCCGCCTCGAAGCGAAGAGCTTCAATTGGATCTACGGATGCTGCGCGATTCGCGGGGTAGAGTGCGGAGAGTACAGCGATCAAGCCTAAAAGGCTGACAGTCAACGCTGCAAGCTTCCAACTCGCATCCAGTCCGTCAAAATATGGGATTGCGGGCAAAAGATTCACCAAACCACATAGCCCGTACGAAATAATCAATCCCACTCCGCCGCTGATGAATACCACGATCACCGTCTCCAGAAAGAACTGCTTCAGGATCGATTCCCGAGTCGCCCCCAGTGCCTTGCGAACTCCAATTTCTCTCGTCCGCTCCCGCACGCTCACCAGCATCACGTTCATCACGCCCAGCCCGCCCAGGAAAATCGTCGCCACACCCACCGCGCCCATGAAAATTTCCATGCCCACAAATATCATCCGGTTGGCCTGCGCGTTCTTCACCGTGTCCCAGATGCTCGCGGCCTCTTCATCGCGTGCATCGAAATTGTGCAGCCGTCCCAGCGTGCGCCGCACCTGTTTCACGCAATCCCGGTGCGTTTCCAGAGACCACGGCGCCACCAGCAGGCGGTCAATCGTGTGCTCCACGGCCGGAGGTTTGTTGGGAAAATCCCGCTTCATGGAATCAAAGGGAATGAATATCTTGCGGATGTCCACGCCGTCGTAATCGGAATTCTGGTCCTTCGTTTTCATCACTCCGATCACCGTGTACGGAATCCCGTTCAGCTCCACGACCTGGCCGATCGCCTCGCGCTCGGCAAACAACTGCTTCTTGGTGTCGCTGCCAAGAAACGCCACGCGCCTGGCCGCATAATTGTCTTCATAGTTGTAAAACCGCCCCTCGGCCACGTCCACGCTGCGAATCTCCGTGAACGGCGGCAGCGATCCCACCGTGTTGATGTCGCCGCTGTTGAACGCGCTGTGTACCTGCACCTGATTGCCCAATTCCGGCAGCACGTACTTGCAAGCCGGCGCTTCCTTGGCCACCTGCTTGTAGTCGTCCTCCATCCAGTGAATCACCCGCCCGGATCGCGTGCCGCCCGCCTGCATGCTCGTCCGCCCGGAAAATACAATCATCACGTCTTTCCCGAAGTGTTCCTGTTGTTTTTGGATGCCCCGGCCCAGGCCTTCCCCCGCCGCCACCATCAGCGTGATCGAAATAATCCCCCACGCGATGCCGAACATGGTCAGCAACGTTCGCCGCTTGTGCGCCAGCAATGTCGCGATGGTGTCTCTCAGCAGGTCGCGAAACGTCATTTCCGCCTCGCTATTGCAAGACCACTTGCTGTTTCTCGTTCAAACCCGAAATGATCTCTGTCTTCACTCCATTGGAGATTCCCAGCTGCACGGGAAGCTTCTTCTTTCCCTTTTCCGACTTTGCGTCCGGAATTTCAACCGACGCTTTGCGGTCCTTGTCGTAAATCAGCGACGCTTCCGGCACCATCAGCACGTTTTTCTTTTCTTCCAGAACGATCTCCGCGTTCGCGCTCATGTTGGCTTTCAACTCGCCGGTTGGATTGGAAATCGAAACCCGCACCTCAAACGTGGTGACGTTGTCTTTCTCTTTTCCCAGCGGCGAAATCTTTGTCACCTTGCCGGTAAACTTTTTGTCCTTGAACGATTCCACCACGATCCGCGCCGCCTGGTTCAGATACACCTTGCCGATATCGGCTTCGTCCACCTTCCCCTGCACGTACACTTCGCTCACGTCTCCCAGGGTCATGATCAGCGTCGCTTGCGAACCCAAAACCAGGATGGAGCTGACCGCGTCCCCCACATTCACATCCCGCGAAAGCACCAACCCGTCGATCGGGCTGATAATCGTCGAGTTGCGTAGATCTTCTTCCGCGTTTTCCAGCGCCGCCTTGGCTTGCGCTTCCTGCGCCACCGCTTTCGCAATCTCCGCGCGAGATACCGCCAGATTCCTCTGCGCACTCACTTGCTTGTTCAACGCCAGCTGATAATTCTTCTCCGCGTCTTCCACCAAGCTCTTGGACATCACTCCGTCCTTGAACATCTGCTCCGCGCGCTCCATGTTCAGCTTCAGGAACGGCACGTCCGGCCCTTCCGCGTCCACTTTGTTGCGCTCCAGTGTCGCCTCGGATGAATCTTTCGCAGCCTGGGCGGCTTGATAGTTCGCCTGCGCGGCGCGCAAGCTGGCTTCCAGCTGAATCTTGTCCAGCTCCGCCAGCAACTGGCCCGTCTTCACGTGTTCGCCATAATCCACATAGAGCTTTTTCACGATACCGCTGGCTTTGGATTTCACTTCGACTTTGGAGAGCGGCTGAATCTTCCCGGTAGCCACCACCACCTTCGCCAGGTCCCCGCGTTCCGCCACCGCCAGTTTGGAAGGATCAATCTCATGATTCGGGCGCAGGGCGGCGTACACGCCGTAACCCCCGCCAACAAGAATCAGCGCCGCAACACTACCGATAATGATGCGCCGGCGGCGCTTCTTCGCCGCCTTTCCATTCGTTAAACCGTTGCCATTGCTGGACATAACCACCCCCGGGACACTCTTTCTTCGCCCTGCTGCTTATGAATACGCAGTTCCACGCAAAATGTTCCCGTTCTGCTGGTTATAGACGAACCAAGGTGCCCCGCGGTCAGGTGCCAACGGTCCTGAATTGGCGGCAACACCCGTAGATTGTCATCCCGAACCCGCTTGCCCTGAGTGCATTTCTCGAAGGGCGTCCTTTGCGGGTGAGGGAGCTGCTTTTGGATTGTTACTGCAGCTTTACCAGACGAGAAAATTTGTAGGGGCGGAGCTCGCCCCGCCCGCTGCAGCGGCACCGCTCAAATTCCATTCGGCCGAGCATTTCAACAGAGCCAGATAAGCTTTAAAGCTTAACGCCCCGCAACCGCAGCGCATTGCTGATCACCGAAACCGAACTGAAGCTCATCGCCGCGCTCGCAATCATCGGACTCAACAGCCAATGAAACAACGGAAAGAAAACTCCCGCCGCAATGGGTATCCCCAGCAGGTTATACACGAACGCAAACGCCAGATTCTGCTTGATGTTGCTCACTGTCGCCCGCGACAACCGCCGCGCCCTCACTATCCCTCGCAGGTCGCCCTTCACAAGCGTAATTCCCGCATTCTCCATCGCGATGTCCGTGCCGGTACCCATCGCGATGCCGACGTCGGCCGCCGCCAGCGCCGGCGCATCGTTGATGCCGTCTCCGGCCATTGCCACAATGCGCCCTTCGTTCTTCAGCCGTTCAATCACCGCCGCCTTTTGTTCCGGCCGCACCTCCGCTTCAATCTCCGTTAAGCCCAACTCTTTCGCGATCAGGGAAGCCGACTCGCGCCGGTCGCCCGTAAGCATCACCAACCGCAATCCCCCGTCTCGCAACACCTCGATCGCCTCCGGCGTCGTTTCCTTCAATAAATCACTGAACACCAGGATGCCAACCAGTTTTCCATTGATGGCCACGAATACGTGAGTAGTTGAGGCCGCGCCGAGAGTCGCAGTCGCCAGGTATGGAGGCTTAGTTCGGGAATCGAGGGTTATAGCTAATCCACGCTCCTGCAGAAATTTTGGCGTGCCGATAAGGACGTGATCGCCGTTTAGGCGGGCTTCGACTCCTCCCCCAGGACTCGCGCGAAACTCGGCAGGATCTTCAAGCGTGATGCGCTTTGCAATGGCTGCCTCAACGGTTGCACGGGCCAGCGGATGTTCACTCGAGCGTTCCACGCTTGCCGCCACTCGCAATAATTCATCCTCAGAGAGGCCACTGCCCTCCACCACTGCGATAGTTGCTAGTTGTGGTTTGCCCTCCGTCAACGTGCCCGTCTTGTCCAAAACCAAGGTGTCCACCCGCGCCAGCGTTTCCAGCGCCTCCGCGTTGCGAACCAGCACTCCGGCACTCGCGCCCCGGCCAACCGCAACCATGATCGACATCGGCGTAGCCAATCCAAGTGCGCACGGGCATGCGATGATCAGCACGGAAACCGCGGCAAGCAGCGCGTGAGCGAATCGCGGCTCCGGCCCAAAAAATTCCCAACCAAGGAACGCCAGGATCGCCGCTGCCACCACTCCCGGGACGAAATACCCCGCCACTTTATCCGCCAGCCGCTGCATCGGCGCGCGGCTCCGTTGCGCTTCGCTGACCAGCTTGACGATCCGCGCCAGCAACGTTTCACTCCCGACCCGCTCCGCCACCATCACGAAACTCCCGCTGGCATTGAGCGTCCCGCCCGTAACCCTGTCGCCCGGCTGTTTCTCCATCGGCAGCGGCTCGCCCGTCACCATGGACTCGTCCACCGCGCTTTCCCCCTCGCGCACGGTGCCGTCCACAGGGACGCGTTCGCCGGGCCGCACGCGCAACAAATCCCCACTCTTCACCTGCGCCAGCGGAACATCGTGATCGCCGCCACCCGCAACCAGGTGAGCTGTCTCCGGCGCCAGATGCAGTAATTCCCGTATGGCCCCGCTGGTCCGTTGCCTCGCGCGGAGTTCCAACACCTGCCCCACCAGCACCAATGTCGTGATTACGGCCGCGGCTTCGAAATATACGGACACTTCCCCATGCGTGCCTCGAAACGAATCCGGGAAAAATCGCGGGAAAAGCGTCGCCGCCAGGCTATAGGAATACGCCGCTCCGGTGCCCAGCCCGATTAACGTGAACATGTTCGGGCTGCGATTCACCAGCGACGCCCAGAAACGTTCAAAAAAAGGCCAGCCGCCCCAAATTACCACCGGCGAGGCCAGCAAAAGCTCAATCCAATTTGTCGCGCCGCGAGCGAAAGGAAGACCAATCGTATGGCCGGCCATCGCAAGCAACAACAGCGGAAGCGAAAACGCCGCACTCACCCACAAACGCTTGCGCATGGAGTCGTATTCCGGATCGGCCTGTTCTCCAGCCACAATATCCATCGGCTCCAATGCCATGCCGCAAATCGGGCAACTGCCCGGACCTATCTGAACAATTTCCGGATGCATCGGGCAGGTGTAACGGATGTTCTCCGAACTCGCCGCAGGCTGTGCGGCTGGGGCGTGTTCCATCCCCGCGGTTCCCGGTGCAGCCAGAAATTTTTCGGGATCTTGCTGGAATCGCTCTTTGCAGCGCGGCGAACAAAAGAAGAATGTTTTCCCGCCGTGCTCGAACTTCGCCGCTGCCTTCTGCGGATCCACCAGCATTCCACAAACCGGATCCCTCGCCCGCGGCGCCTCCCCCAGGATCGGTAGCACACCCATCGCCGACTTCTCAGCCGTCGCGGTCTGTACCGGCATTGCACCCGTTTTCACTCGCGCTGCAGCCTGCGAACTGTATTTCTCCGGCTCTTTTTCAAACTTCTGCGCGCACCCCGCACTGCAAAAGTAATAATCTTTGCCGCCGTGCTTCACCATCCCCTTGGCCTTCAAGGGATCCACGCTCATCCCGCAAACCGGATCGCGCTCCATCACTCCCCCTGTAGCGGCCGCCTTCCGAGGCGGGCGCCTTTTGCCCGTCCCGAGTGTATCTACGGGACGGGCGCTTTTCCGTATCCCATCGCGTGCAAAATCCACTCACCGCAAATGCTTGTAAACCAGCTCCAACAACTCGTCGTACATCGCCGCCGCTTCCTTGGGCTTCCCGCTGCTGATCGCCTTCGTCGCGCAATGCTGCAGGTGATTCTTCATCAGGTTGCGCCCCACGCCTCGCAGCGCTTCCTGCACCGACGCCACCTGCACCAGGATGTCCGCGCAATAACGGTCGTTCTCCACCATCTTCTGCAAACCGCGAACTTGCCCTTCAATCCGCTTCAACCGGTTCAGGTTCGCCGCTTTCAAATCCGCATCCACTCCCGCCGCCCTGCGTGTCTGCTTTTCCATCGCCCAATACCCCTCTAGGGTATTTATACCCCCCAGGGCTATTGTCTGTCAAGCGGCCTTGTTCTCGCATTCGCCGCACCCACTGAATGTCATCCCGAGCCCGCACCCCCATCCAAACCCTGTCATCCCGAGCCCGCGCTTTTTGCGGGTGAGGGATCTGCTTTGCAGTAGGCTGTAGGCTGTTGACTGTTGACTGTCGGCTGCAGTCGTCCTTACCCCTGCCCCATTCCGCTTCCCCGCTGCTATAATGTCGCCATGACACTTCTCGAAATCACCTACGAACTCCACTCGACCCCCACCTTCGATCAACTCCAGCGCCTCGGCGAATTCGCAAACACCTACGGCCTCCGCCGTTTCCGCGTCGACGAAAACCAAAAGCACCTAACGCTCGAATACGACGCCTCGCGGCTGCGGGATACCCAGGTCGCCCACGTACTCGGCAAAGCCGGCATTCCCATAGTGCAAAAGATGTCTTCAATGGAACAGTCCGATCCACTCCCCGTGGAAAAAGCTGCGCTCCCTCGCTAGCAGCCAATTCCGATTCCCAAACGAGGCCCCGCGCGCGCAGGTGCGCTCCGAACCAATTTCCATCAACGGGAAAGTGCAGGCAGGAACAACAGTAGAAAAAAAGGTGGCCCTAAAAAAAGTGGGGCCCCCGCTTGGGATCGGGGTGCCCCGGAAGGCGCATCTCAGATGCCAGTGTCGTTTTCACACCAGCGCGTGGGGTCATCCATCCTAGCTTCCCTCTCAGAGGCAGGTGGTAACGATTCGCCAAAACAGCAAGTAAGCCCCTTCCCCCTCACTTGCCATATTGTGCGCCTCGTTTCTGAAACGCGCCCACGCCTCCCTCTATTGCACGAGCGACGCCAAGACATTTTCCCTATAGCATTCTCATAAACTGCTCACACATTTACAGTTAGCTGCCGCGCTTGGAACGTACCTTGAACCAAAATTGGCCTCCAGATTCATTTCGGAACTCCGCCCCGCTTCACCCCTTCGCTAACCCTCCTTTCCTTCCTCCATCTCGTACCATGACCCCGGTAACAAAACTCTTAGCTACCTCGCGCTATCGGTTTTTTTTCGTTTCGGGGCGACACTCTCCTCCTATGACCTCACCTGGTCTCCGCCGTCTTCGACGCCTTGCCCTCTGGGTCCTTCTCGATCTCGCCCTCTTCGCCGGCGCCCTCGCGCTCTCGACCTCCGCCGACACTCGCGGCCAACTTGGCAAAACGAACTCAGGAGGCTGCTACTGCGCCTGCCCACATTCCAAGACTTCCGCCGGTTGCGTCAAAATGTGTGAATTGCCGAAGTACGCTTCGCGCTCCTGGGCGGTGAGTTGTGCGAAACCTCGCGTGAAGCCGCCTGTGGAAACCCCGGGCGCCGGCCCTCACTACGCCCACAAGCCCCGAGCCGAGCGCGCCAGCAACTAGTTCCGACCCCTCGCCGATTCGCCGAGCAATTTCGCAAAAATCTCCGGCACTTCAAAGATGGCGCGGTTCTCCAATCCAGCAACATTTCGCCGAAACTCTTCCAGCGCGGCCGGCTCCATCAACTGCTTCACGCCCTCCACGATTTCCCGGAAATTCCGCAGCACAATCCCCACTCGCTTTTCCTTCACCCATTCCGTGTTGTAGCGCTCCTGCGGCAGCGTCCAGGCATTGCATTCCAGAATCACCGGAAGCCCCCGCATCATCGCTTCGGCCACACTTCCCGGCCCCGGCTTCCCAATCAGGAAATCGGCCGCGCGCATCAGCCGGTGCACCTCTTTTGTGAACCCCACGATATGCAACGGCAAATTCCAATTCCGCGCGCGCAAAGCTTCGGCCAGCTTTTCGTTGCGCCCGCAGATCACGATCAATTGCAGCGGCAATTTTGCCTCGTCCAGTTGCTCGACGATTTCGAGCATAACCTTGGAACCAAATCCCCCAAATAGCAGCATCCCGGTCGTCAAACCGGGATGGAGTCCCAGCTCTTTGCGGAGCGCTAGCGGGTCCGAATCATCCGGCACATAAAAATCCGGCCGCAAAATCATCCCGGAAGTCTGGAAAATATGCGCCCCATCTTTTCCAATCGCGCGGGCCTGCTCAACCGCCTTCTCCGAGCCGCAAATCACGTACTGGTTATCCGCCGCTTCGATCCAGAAATGCGGCGGAAAATCCGCGATGTCGGTAATCAATGTCACGAACGGCTTCTCCGGATGCACCCGCTTCCACGCTTCGGCAATCTCCCGATTGAAATGTGGAATCACAGACACCAGTAGGTCCGCATCGCTCTTCTGAAAAAAATCCGCCAGCAATTTCACCAGCGGCCCATGAAAAATACGGATTGTCGCCTGTAGTACCCGAAGCAACTGCGTCGCGCCGAGCGTCCAGCCATTGCGCAGCAGCGTGTTGTACTGTTCCTGAATCCGAATACCCGTCAGTTTGCGAAGAACATCCAGGTGGTCCGTCAGTTCCTGGAACTGCACCAGTTCCACTTGCCACCCGCGATTTTGTTGGGAAATTACAGTTTGCAGCGCCACCGCCGCGTTCCGGTGGCCGCCACCGGCGTCATGGAAGAGCACATGAATTTTCTTCATTGCCGGGCATTGTTCCACAATTCTATGAATGTTCTGTAAACATCCGCAAGGCACGCTACATGCCATGTGGAAAACGTTTCAACCCTTTTGTGTTCAATCAGTTCCACCCCCATTTTCATACGCAATTCGCCCTCGTTTTATGTGCTGTTCATATCCCGCATCTAATCTCGTAACATGCGCTGCGACCTTCACGTTCACTCCATCGCATCGGGGATGTGTGACACGCCGGGGCTGACCCGGATTGCCAAGGAGTCCTATAACCACCCCGCCGAGGTCTACGATCGTTGCAAACGCCTCGGCATGTCCATCGTCACTCTCACCGACCATGATTCCATCGAAGCCGCGGAAGCCCTCCGCAAACATCCCGATTTCTTCCTCAGCGAAGAAGTGACCGTCCGCATGCCCACCGGCACGCAAATCCACCTGGGGGTCTACGGGATCACCGAAAAAGACCATTCGGAAATTTCGCGCCGGCGCAACGATTTTCTGTCGCTCTTGATGTACCTGACGGAACGCAAGATCTTCTTCAGCCTCAATCACGTCTTCTCCAGCCTCACGGGCCGGCGCCGCATCGAGGATTTCGACTGGTTCGCCTCCTACGTCCCAGCTCTCGAAGTGCGCAACGGCCAGATGTGGCGGGTCGCGAATCAACGGGCGCAGCAATTAGCCTCAACTCTTGGCAAGGCCGTAGTGGCTGGAAGTGACTCGCACACCCTCTCCGGCGTGGCGCGCACTTTTACCGAAGTGTCCGGAGCCCGAACGGTCGAAGAATTTTTCGCCGGTTTGCGGGCCAGGCGCGGCATTGTCCATGGACAACACGGTGGCTACAGGAAGCTCACCATGGACATTTTCAATTTTGTCGGCAGCGTTCTGATTGATCAGCCGGCCGCCGCCGCTCTTCTGCCGTTCACCGTTTTCATTCCGGCAATCACCGCATACCACTGGCTGCACGAGATGCGCTTCTGTAACCAATGGGCGGCCAAACTTGGCGCTCAGGAAAAAAGTCCGCGCCTGTTGTGGGACGTCGAACCGGGATTCGAGGCCAACTGGGCGAGTTGAGGCGAGGCCATGACCGTGGCGAAAACCGTCTGGGGTTACATTCAAAACCGCGACTATCGCGTCATGCGGCGCGTCAACCGCTGGAAAGCGCCGCGCTGGATTCGCTACTGGATGATCGCGGCCACCCGCATCGGCGATGGCTGGCTCTGGTATAGCCTCGCCATCATTCTTCTCCTCGTTGGTGGCCCAAACCGCTACGCCGCGGTAAGCGCTGCCGCCTGCGCGGCTCTCGCTGGTGTTTTCGTCTTTAAACTCCTGAAAAAAATCAGCCACCGCCAGCGTCCCTGCCACCTGGAGCCGCACTGCTGGTCGCGCGTTCTCCCACCCGATCAGTTTTCCTTCCCCTCTGGTCACACGATGACAGCATTTTCCATCGCCCTCGTCATCAGCTACTTCTATCCTGGCCTGGAAGCAACGCTGTACTTTCTTGCTGCCAGCATCGCGGTCTCTCGCGTTGTGCTGGGCATGCATTTCCTCAGCGACGTCCTCGCCGGCGCGATTCTCGGCTCCGGTCTCGGCGTCACGTCGATTGTGGTATTCGCCTCTTACGGACTCGCATAATCTGTCCGATATTAGACACAACTTTCGCCCCGCCCACGCTAAACTTGCTGCATGGCATATGCTGCCCGGGTTCCCCGCATACTTTTCTTCCTGTTCGCCGCGATATCGATCGCTTCCCTTTCATTGGCGGCGCAGGAAAAGCCGGACGCGCCGCGCTCTTCCACAACGCCTTCCTTCGCCGAAACCTCCCCATGCTGTTCTGATATCGGCCGCAGCGTCTCGCTTCGCCAATTGCCGGGAAATCTCTTGGCCGACCAGAAAGACATCTGGCTCTTCCCCACAAAAATTGCCAAAGGAAAACATGTCTGGCCCACCATCGCCGTAGTCGGAATCACCGCCGGATTCGTCGCCTCAGACCCCTACTCCGCTCCCCCATTTCGCAACACCACCAGCTTCAGCGGCTTAAATCGCGTTTTCAGCAGCACGAACACCGGCGCTTTCATCGCGGCCGTTCCCGCGGCGATGTATGGCATCGGCTGGATTCGCAAAGACTCCTACGCGCAGGAAACGGCATTGCTTGCCGGAGAAGCCTTCGCCGACGGCTTCCTCGTCGATCTCCCCCTCAAAGCCATCACCGGCCGCCGCGAACCCATCAGCTATACCGGCGACGGCCCCTACTCCGACAGTTTTTTTAAAGGAACTCACAATCCGCTTCATTCCGGCGGCTTCTATTCCCTTCACACCATGGGTGCGATGGCCGTGGCGACGGTAATTGCCCGCAGGTACCGCTCCCACCGCTGGGTTCCTTTCGTCGCTTACGGCCTGGCCGGCGCGATCTCGTTTTCTCGCAT
>DATLVJ010000457.1:0-2203 GCA_035577585.1 Candidatus Limnocylindrales bacterium | reverse complement strand
CGGCTTCAGCACTTTTTGGGAGATTGACCTCTTTGGAAGGGTCCGAAAACTGAATGAAGCACAGCGGGCAACATATTTCGCCAGCGAGGAAGCCCGCAGAGATGTCCGGCTCCTGGTCATCTCGGACGTGGCGCAAGGGTATTTCCGGTTGCGGGCGCTCGATGCGCAGCTGGAAATTGCTCGTCGAGCGGTCCAGAGCTTTCAGGAGACTCTCGATCTGTTTCAGCGTAAATTTGAAGGTGGGGCGGCGTCAGGACTTGAAGTTGCCCGTGCTCAGGGTGCACTCTCGAACGTAGCGGCTGAAATCCCGGATTTCGAGCGGCAGATTATTGCTCAAGAGAATGCACTGAACTTGCTGCTTGGGCGCAATCCAGGCCCCGTCGCGCGCGGTACTGCTCTCGCTGATCAATACGACCCACCGGACGTGCCTGCAGGTCTGCCGGCAACGCTATTGGAGCGGCGGCCTGATCTGCGCGAATCCGAGCAGAACCTGATCGCAGCCAACGCCAACATCGGAGTCGCCTATGCAAATTTCTTCCCAACAATTTCTCTGACGGGTTTGTTCGGAGGCGTCAGCCCTCAGTTGTCTGAGCTCACGGCCTCCGGAAAGGCCTGGAGCCTTGCGGGGAACTTGGCGGGACCCATTTTCACCGCCGGCCGTTTGAAAAACGAATATCGCGCGTCACTTGCTTTGCGCGACCAAGCTAAGATCTCTTTCGAGAAGGCGATTACACAAGCCTTCGGCGAAGTCTCCACGTCTCTCTCGGCACATCAGCAACTGGCCGGAGCTTACCGCGAGCAACTGAAATCCGTGGAGGCCTACCGCGAGTCGGTCCGGCTGTCTTTTACCCGGTACGATAGCGGGCTTGCCAGTTATTTCGAAATTGTGGATGCACAAATTCAATTATATCCGGTGGAATATACCTCGGTGACGTACGACCTCGGCCGCAAATTGGCTTTAGTCGACCTCTATCGCGCACTTGGTGGTGGGTGGAATCTAAGCGATTCACAGTGGACCAGCACGAATGGGACACCAAGCACAACTCAGACTCCAACCCCCTGAGTTCTGCTCTACAACCCCTGCCTGGTGGAGCCAGTCCCTGCGGCATCAAGGCGGGCAACATCGCAGTCCCGACCGATCCAACTGGCACACTCTCAAGACAAAAGCGGACAGCAATTGCTCTTTAAGATCAAGCCAGGCTTGAGCATCAAGAGAGTACCTGCGTTACCGAACCCGACCATCGCACTGCCGTCGTCCATCTGTTCTAATTAAGTGCGCCGAAAATAATGTAGAACAGCCACCCTATGCAGCCCATCACCACCCCCGCTGCGTACCAGAGCAAAGCATCAGGGTCCATATGGGCTGGTTTGAAGCGTGTTGCGGCTCCCCATCCGAAAGCTTGACGCACTCCCAAGTGCATGCACTCTCGCGAATCTCCGTATTCGAGTGCTTCAATTTTCTTGCTCATCCATCAACTCCGTCAAACGCTTGTGTTGGATCCAAACTCCCCGAGCGTTCGCAATGCACAATAGATCCGCCCGCTCCGCTGGAGAACTGTTAAAACGAACAGGTCCCAGGCTTGCTTGCAACACATATTCTTACTTCTGCCCGGGTTACCTTTCGCAAGGTGGTCGAGATCCCGAGCTCGGGCTCCGCTCTGGTGAGGTAACGGATGTCACAACGTGACGTGATTTGATCGCAGAGAAGTATTTGGAAGGTGATTCGACTTAGGCAAAGGAAAACTTCAGACTTGGTCAAATTGCGAGGAGTACAGGTTACCCACGATGACGGAACCCAACTCGATCGAGGAAGCTAACGATTTCTCCTTGGTACTGGGCGGCCCACTCTTCCAACTCTTCAAGAGGTCGCATCTTACTGGAGATAGTTTAGATCTCCTTTACCGGCGGCTGCTCATTATTACCATGGTCGCATGGCTGCCGCTACTGCTGCTCGTCACTCTCGTCTCATCGGCTGGGAATGCGAGCCGGCTCTCCTTTCTCCACGACGTTGAAGTGCATGTCCGATTCCTCATTGCACTTCCGATTCTCGTCGCCGCCGAGTTGATTGTGCATGCACGGATCCGTCCCGTTGTGCGCAACTTCGTCGAGCGGCGTATTGTTTTGCCCCAGGACCTGCCTCGCTTTCACCAGGCAATCGAATCAGCGATAAGGCTGCGCAATTCCATCCCAATCGAGGTGGGGC
>DATLVJ010000456.1:0-19003 GCA_035577585.1 Candidatus Limnocylindrales bacterium | reverse complement strand
GATTCCGCCGCCGGCGACGACGCGCTGTTCGGGAGTTTCGGCGAGCCAGGCTTTATAGGTGCCGAGGCGCAAGGCTTCGATGAAGTAGGTTTGCGACGCTTGATCGACGCGGTCGAGCAGGACTGGGTCGCGGTGTCCCATATCTTCGAACATGGCGCGGCGGTGATGGACGAGGTGGCAGACGTCGTTGAGGTCTGCTTCACGAATGCGGATTTGCATGATTTCAAATGGTGTCGGGGGCCAGGCGGGAATACCAGAGACAAAATGGTCTGGAGAAGTTTAGAGGCTGTTCGCGGGCGAAAAGGGAAGATCCAGGGCATCAGTGACCCAGGCAAAGCTTTTCATGCGCCCGCGGAGGTTATCTGCGATGGGGCGGGCACCGCATCCAAGGCGGCGCGAACTTTTCTGCCGAGGGTATTGAGGGAAAAAGGTTTGGAGAGAAAAGCGAAGTCAGCGCTGCGAACTCCCTGGTGGGTGATGGCATCGGCGGTGTAACCCGAAACGTAGAGAACCTTCATGGCCGGGTGAATCTCCAGCAGGCGCTGGGCGAGTTTTACGCCATTACCCTGGGGGAGAACGACGTCCGTGATTACGAGGTCTGCCGGGTGGGGGGCGTTCTCCGTGATGGCAAGCGCATCCTCGGGGTCGGCGGCATCAATCACGCGATAGCCTTTGCTGGAAAGGTAGTCCTTCATTACGGCGCGCAAGGGTTCTTCGTCCTCGACCAAAAGGATCAGTTCGGTGCCGCCGGCGGAGGAGGTTTCGTCCAGGGTGGGTTCGGCCTGCGCAGGCTGGTCGTGAGAGCGAGGGATAAGGATTTTGAAAGTGGTGCCCTGGCCAATTTCGCTATAGACGGTGACATGTCCGCCGCTTTGCTGAACGATGCCGTAAACGGTGGCGAGGCCGAGGCCGGTGCCTTTTCCCTGTTCCTTGGTGGTGAAGAAGGGCTCAAAGACTCTGGCGAGAGTCTCGCGATCCATGCCGCAGCCCGTGTCGCTGATGGCAATCATGACGTAGTCACCAGGTTTTGCTTCAAGATTGCGGGAACAGTATTCGGCGTCGAGGGCGACTGCCGCGGTTTCGATGGTCAATCTGCCGCCGTCGGGCATGGCGTCGCGAGCATTCACGACCAGATTCATGATGACCTGTTCCAGTTGATCGGGGTCGGCGCTGAGATGGAGGGAATTATCGTGGGCGATAAAGGCGAGTTTAATATCTTCTCCAATCACGCGACGCAGTAGCCCCTCGAAACCCAGGAAGTGGGCATTGATGTCCAGAACGCGGGGTTGCAGGACCTGCTGACGGCTGAAAGCCAGGAGTTGCCGAGTGAGAGTGGCGCCACGCTGGACGGATTTTTCGATCTGGGCGGCCAGGGAAAAGAGCGGGCTGCCAGTCTCAATCTTTTCCATCATCATGCCGCAGTAGCCGACAATTACGCCGAGGACGTTGTTGAAGTCATGGGCGATGCCGCCGGCGAGGCGACCAATGGCTTCCATTTTCTGCACGTGGCGGAGGCGCTGCTCCAGGCCGCGCTGCCGTGAGACGTCTTCGACCAGGATTTCCAGACAGATGGGTTTCCCGTCGTCATCGGAGATCGCGCGTCCGCTGAGCTCCACGTTGATGATCTTGGCGTCCTTGCGTTTCCAGCGGGCTTCAATTCTGGTGAACTGGCGATTGCGGCCCGGAGGATTAAACAGGGCAAAGGAGAATTCCTCGGGGGCAAAGTCCTGCGTGGCGATGGTGAAAGACATGGCGTCTTCCTGCGAATCGTAGCCGAGCAATTCGGCGAAAGGTTGATTGACCATCAGGAGGGCGCCATCGAGAGAAATGCGGCAGACGCCGTAGGTTCCTTCGACCAGAGTGCGGAAGCTGGCCTCGGACTTGCGCAAGGCGTCTTCGGTCCTTTTTCGATCAGTGACGTCGCGGATGGTGCTGGAGATGAGCAGACCATCTTTGGTCTGCTGGGGACTGAGGCTGATCTCCAGTGGGAATTCGGTGCCATCCTTGCGAATACCGAACAGCTCCAAACCCACGCCCATGGGGCGAAATTGGGAATGGGGGCTGTAAGCGGAGCGATGATGGCGATGCTGGTTCCAGAAGCGTTCGGGGACCAGGACCTCTACGGGCTGACCGAGGAGTTCCTCGCGGCGGTAGCCGAAGAGTTTTTCGGTTTGCGAGTTCACGAGGACAATCTTGCCGTCTGAGTTGACGACGACCATGGCGTCCGGAGCGGAATCGAGCAAGCCGCGGAAAAGGTCTTCGACGCGCTTGCGATCAGTGATATCCCGAACCACGGCGCTTACCAATAAGCCGGTTGGAGTCTGGACCGAGCTCAAACTGATTTCGATCGGGAATTCGCTGCCGTCCTTGCGGAGGCCATGAAGCTCAAGGCCTGCGCCCATCGGGCGGAGCTGGGGGCTGCTCATGAAACCCGCGCGGTGGCCGCGGTGCTTTCCGCGGAAGCGTTCAGGGACGAGGATTTCGATGGGTTGGCCGAGCAATTCGGCGCGCCCGTAGCCGAACAGTTTTTCGGTCTGGGAGTTCACGACGACGATACGGCCTTCCTGGCCGACGATCACAATGCCGTCGGGAGCAGACTCGACGAGCGTTTTATAGACAGCATCAGTTACAGCGATTGTGTTTAAGGGCATGGGCACCCCTCGAACAGACGAGTAAGTTTGTAGGCAGGAACAGCTTTGGATGAAAGATTCGAAGGGGAAAGTTGATTCTGCTACAACGACAGTAGGTCTCCAAAGTGCTCGTGTCAAGGCTGTGTTTCCGGATTAACAACGGTGGTAAACAGGACGCTTTGGCAATCGGGCGGCTGGTTGGAGGCGAGATGTAAAAATCCTGCAAAATAGATTCGATCTACGGGCGCGCGCCTTGAAGGCAGGTGGGGTACATGCTAGGATTCGCGCGACGGAGATGATGAATGCCGAAGTTCGTGATTGAACGGGAAGTGCCGGGAGCGGGGAATTTGACGGAGGCACAACTGCGAGAGATTTCGCAGAAGTCGGTGGGCGTATTGCGGGGGTTGGGGCCGGAGATTCAGTGGTTGCATAGCTATGTGACGGGTGACAAGGTGTATTGCGTGTACATCGCGGCGGACGAAACGATCATCCGGGAGCATGCGAAGCGGGTGGGATTGCCGGCGAATCGGGTGTCGGCGGTGCGGGCGTTGTTGGATCCTTCGAGCGCGGAGTAGTTCCTCACAGAAGTTTTCCTGAACAATGGAACGGGTTTTGAGTTTGGGGTATGGGTGTGCGCTGGGGGGGGGAAGAGAACCCCAAGAGGTCGGGGCGAGCCCCGCCCCTACAACGGCAAGCGGTTTGCGAGATTGGGATCAGAAAAGCAGATCCCTCACCCGCAAACGGCGCGGGTTCGGGATGACATCAGTGGAAGTCCCGCCCGTACAAGGGGATTGTTTGGTGGGGAGATCAGGTGTTGGCGGCGCCGGCGGAGGCGTTGTTGCATTTCAGGAAGGAGGAGAGTTCTTCGCGGAAGAGTTTCCAGGCGGGCTCGTCGGAGAGGAGGATGTGGTTGGCGCTGGGGAGAGGGACGAATTGTGCGCCGGGAATTTCGGCGGCGAGGATGCGGCCTTCTTCAGGGGGAGCGATGCGGTCGCGGTCGGAATGAAAGACGATGGTCGGCACGGAGATTTTGGGAAGAAGCGGGCGGACGTTAATGTCGTCGCAGGCGCGCATGGTCTTGACGAGATTTTCGGGAGAGACGGAGATGAGCTGAAGATCCTTGAACCAGCACTGGTCTTCGTCGGAGGCTTTTTCGGGGATGTAAAGATTGGTGACGACCTGGAAGAAGGAGGGGTTGGTTTTGCCCCAGTTGAGCTGGACGAGGGTTTCGAGGGCGCGGCGAACCTCAACGGCGTCGGCGTGGCCACGGTGATAGGCACCGCGCGAATAGGCACCGCATAAAACGAGGTGGGAGACGCGCTCTGGATGGCGGACGGCGTAAGCGATGGCAATGGCGCCGCCCTGGGAGTGGCCGAAGAGGGCGAACTTGTCGAGGCCGGCGGCGTCGACAACAACTTCAAGATCGCGGACCCAGGATTCGAAGGAGATGTCTGCAACCTCCCAGGTGGAGAGGCCGTTGCCGCGGCCGTCATAGCGAACAATATTGGCGCCGCCGGCAAGATCGCGGACCCAGTGGCGCCAGATGGGGCTTTCCCATTCGAAATCGAGGTGATTGAAACAGTTGGCTACTTTGACGAGGGGTAGGCCGGAGCCAATCGTTGCGTAGGCGAGGCGGACTTTGTCGGGAGTGACGCAGAAGCGAATTTCCTGGCGCGGGGACGCAGGAATTTCCGCGACTGGAGTGGGAGGCTGAGAAACGGACTTGCTGTCCGTAACAGGCGCGAGAAAGCGATAACCGACGCGGGGAACGGTTTCGATGAAGGGGCGGCCGGTGGACTGTTCGCCAAGAGCTTTGCGAAGGGTGGAGATGTTGCGGTCGAGATTGTTTTCTTCGACGGAGGTTTCCGGCCAGACGGCGGTCATGAGGTCTTGCTTGGAGACGAGGTTGCCACGAGCTTCGACGAGAACGCGGAGAGTCTGGAAAGCCTTGCCGGTGAGGGGGATAGGGGAGCCGTGGCGGAGCAGGCGATGCTCGCGGAGCTCCAGACGAAAGGAGCCGAACTCGTAGACAACGCTGGTGGTTTCCCTGGGCACGGTTTCAGAAAAATGGCAGAAAAAAATCAGTCCGGACAAAGGACTCCGGCGCCCGAACGGAGAGTTAATGGTCACCGACGGGAGCCAACCTGGATCGCTAGGAATTGTAGCGTACCTGAGGCCCCGGAGGAGAAAAGAAGATGGGAAGAATCACGGCGTTTGTGTACGGGCTGTTTTGTTACGTGCTGTTTCTTTTAACTTTTTTATACGCGATCGGATTTTTGGGGAATTTCGGGGTGCCGAAGTCGATTGATTCGGCGGGGCAGCTTCCGTTTGGGCAGGCGCTGGCGATCAATGTGGCGCTGCTTGGATTGTTCGCGGTGCAGCACAGCCTGATGGCGCGGCAAGGGTTCAAATCGCTGTGGACGCGAATTGTGCCGGTGCCGGTGGAGCGGAGCACGTACGTGCTTTTTTCGAGCGTGGCGCTGCTGCTGTTGTTCTGGAAGTGGGAACCGATGGGCGGACTGATCTGGAATCTGGAGACCGGAACCGGACGGATGGTGTTGAATACGCTGTTCGCCATCGGATGGCTGACAGTGCTGGCAGCGACATTCCTGATCGATCACTTTGATTTGTTTGGAATGAGCCAGGTGTGGGCGTATTTGCGGAAGCGGGCGTATAAGGCGCCGGGATTCCGGACGCCGGGTATGTACCGGTTTGTGCGGCACCCGCTGTATGTGGGATGGCTGATGGTGTTCTGGTCGGCACCGAAGATGACGGCGGCGCACCTGGTGTTTGCGATCGCGACGACAGCGTACATCCTGATCGCCATTCAACTGGAGGAACGCGACCTGGTGCGTATGCACGGGCAATATGCCGAGTACCGGCGGCGAGTGCCGATGATTGTGCCGACGGGAGCATCGGTCCCGGCGGAGGGCATCGGAATGCGGCGCGCCGAGAGGTCGTTGGGAGAACTGACAGAATTGTGACTTTGCGGTGACACAGGAATATCCGAGTGCGGATAATCTGATGTGGACATCGCAACAGATGTGAAACCAGGAAGGGAAGCGAGTCTTTCAACCAGCCCGATTGGCTCGCTGTTTTACGGCCTCACCTTTCCGAAGAAGTGCGTTCCGCCCAACAGCAGCGTCCGGCAGGTTGCAGAGAAGGTCCTGCCGGGCAAAACCAGGCAATTTTGCCTAAGGTCGCATGGCCGCAATGTTTCCGGTCCGCTCCGCCGCGCAAGCGGGAAGGCCACCGGGAGCGGCCTTGATGGACCACCGAACCCAGCGAGTGTGGCGCAGGAGGCTGGGATGGCGGGTCAGATTCACAACGCTTTACCGCGGGCAGAGGGCATGCGGGATCGCGTATTCGGGGGCTTCCTCATTGGCCGAGGAAGCTGGAGAGAAGACATGTTCATTTCGAAAAATCACGTGCAGAGGGCAGAGTTTGAAGGGCGCTTTTCGCGATGCCGGAATTCGCTGTATTTCCTGGCGTGGGGAACGCTGGGAACGGTCGGGGAAGCGGAAGAAGCGCTCGAGAATTGCTACCGAAAGGCCGCGCGGCAACCGAAGAGATTCACTTCGGACGGCGAGTTCGGGAGCTGGATGATTCGAATGCTGATCAACGAGATTGTGGTGGTGGCGAATCGGCGAATGCCGGAAGCGATAGAGATGAATGAAGCGGAGTACCGGGAGGCACGGTAGATTCGTGAGCCGGGAATAAAAACGCACCATACCCATTTGTGGTCTGAACCCAAGAAACTGTCCGGATTGGGACAGAATACTTTTTCCCAAAGCAATAGTATGACGCTACGCGAGAGGCGTGGCGGCTCACCCACAGATGAGCCACGCTGGATTCTCGTCGAAATGGAACTGCGGGCAGAAGCGGGCGGGAGTGTGCCAACTGCCGGCGGAAAATCAGGCGACGATGACGAAGGTTCCAACAGAAATATCGGCGCATACGTCCGGAGAGCGGGCCAGGAGGCTTTTTTTACTGTGCGTGCTGAGCGCAGGAAGCCTGGTGCTGGTCCGCGCGATCCCGGCGTTATCGGGGGATGTGGCAGGAGCAGCGCGCGCAAAGGAATTCAGTGGCGGCGGGAGCGCAGGCCGGGGCGAGTTCACAACTGCGGACGAACTGGTCAGCGGAGTGATCAGCAACGAACTGACGGATCGCCAGGAGTTGCTAAAGTGGATCTTCGTAATTGAAAAACGGGCCGGGAAGGAAACCCTGACCCAAGAGCAGGTGGAGACCCAGGAAGGCCCACTTTACCGTTTACTGGCGATCGACGGCACGGCGTTGAACCCCGTTCAGAGAGAACAGGATGACGCGCGCATTGGCCGGCTGATGAAAGATCCAAGTCCGCTACAGAAGTTGAAGCAAGCACAGAAAGATGACGAGCAGAAGCTGCAAAAACTTCTGAGCCTGATGCCGCACGCATTCCTTTATGACTACGACGGAGCGGAAGAGAATCTGGTTCGAGTGAAATTCCGGCCAAATCCCGATTACATTCCAGCCAGTTATGAAGAAAGAGTGATTCATAACCTGGCGGGAACAATGCTGATCGATCCCGACCGGAAGCGCATGACGAAAATCGCGGGGAGTCTGGTGAGCCGGGTGGATTTCGGTTACGGGTTGCTGGGGCGAATGGACAGCGGCACCGTGGAAATCGGGCGGGTGGAAGTGGGGCCCCGACAGTGGAAGACTGCGTTCATCAACATTCACTTTTCGGGACGAGTGGTCCTCTTCAAGACCGTGAGCAAAGACCAGTATGAGAAGCGATCGGAATTTCGCGAGGTTGCAAGGGATCTGAGCCTGTCTGACGGGAGGGAGCTTCTGGATTCCCGCAGGCTATCCGCGATGAAACCGTAGTGCGACAGGAAAGTTTGAAGTGGCGATTATATTTCTGGGGTGCGGGGAATCGTGCTGCGAATTGGGGCTGCCGGCGCGATCGGTTGCTGCTTGCAGAGAGGAAGCAAGCGGATGAAAAGGAAATAGAAAGAGAAAGCGGCAGGTGTGGGTGAAAGGGTTCGCAGAGACTTTTGCACAGTCTTGCACAAATATCCTCAGGTTTGCGGAGAGAAACCACTTGCCAAGAATTTGGAGTGCTCCTACTATGCGCACAGATTGATCGGGAAGAAAAACTTCACGAGTCAATTCCGAGAGAGCGGCAAGGGTCAAACCGAGCCGCAGTATCGAGTTGAATGAGAAGTGCGAACTTCGGAGTTTCGTCCGGCAGGAAGGCGAGGGTCAAACCGAACCGGCCTGGTGCGATGGGATTCAGGAGAAAAGCGCCACGATTCAACGTGAGGGAACGAGCGAGGGTCAAACCGAGCGAAAGCCCGAGTGTGGGATGGTGGAAAGAGCTTCGCAGCGGGGTTCGCGGCGGCACGGGTCAAACTGGGCTGACGGGAGCGAGAGCGGAAGCGTAAGGCTTGGCGGAACTTTCAAAGATGCGGCTTGGGTAAAACCGGACCGAGATCGTGAGAGGCACCAAAGAGAGGAGCTTTTCGGGGAAGTTCACAGGAGACGGAGCGGGTAAAACCGAACCGGATTCGAGTGGATGGAAGCGAGAGGCAGCAGCTTCGCGAATCAATCAAAAGAGGGCGACGCGGGTTAAACCGAGTCGCCCTTATTTTTTTGTGGCAATGGGGGAGAAAGGCAAGCGTGCCCGCTCCGCAAATGCATCCGGAGTCCCGAATGCGGACCTCGGAAGGCGGCCCCTACAAGGGCAGGAACGCGGCGTAACACTTTGCCAGAGCTCAGAGCGAGAAACCGTTCCCACGGAATAGCGGAAGGCGCCTGGACCTGTCGGTTGTCATCGCCTTACGTGCGCGGAAACGAGCGACTTTTCGTGGTTGGATTCCCCGCCGGATTTTAATGGGGAGCTTACGAGACACATTAGTACTTTTGACAGTTCCCGCCGGGAAGAGGCAACGCCATGATGGCACGCAATGTAACCTCCGGGAGGATCCGGTTCCAGACACCCTGATTCAGGAAGAATGTACTTTGCAAGGTTCATCCTTTCAGAACGTCAGCCGGATCCTCTTTCCATTCGACCAATCCTGGAAAATATGAGCCTAAAAATTGCCCTTGGTCGAAGCTTGGGGAATTAGCGGAGAGTGTCCTTGGCGCCGAGATAGAGGGGCATGAGGATTTGCACGGCAATGCCGCGGCGGCCGTGGTCAAGTTCATCTATGCGGACGACTTTGCCCAGGGATTCCTGGTTGATGGAACCGGGGACGTCGGAGTAGGGAAAGGTGATGAAGACGCGAAGGCCTTCCTTGTATCTGCGGTTTTTGGAGACGAAGTAGACGCTGTCGAGAGCGGCGTTTTGGGTGGGAAGAATTTCGTCGAAGTCGGTGAGGCCGGGTTCGGACGGGCGCACACGGACTACCCGCGGCAGTTTCAGGCGGCCTTTGCGACGGCGTTCCTCGGTTCCCAAGCGGGCCATGAACCATTGTGGGCACAAGAGCGTGCAGGGAGCCAAGAGCTAAGTGGGAGGAAGGTTCTTGATTCGTCAAGCGGGGCGGAGACCGTCGAGTCGGCGTCGAACGCACCCTTAAGCGTAGTAGGAAGCGAGCATGCTGCGGCCGCAGACGGGGAAATAGTCGTGACCTTTGGTGATTTCGGCGAAGTGGGTGACCACGGCAGAGTCGAGACAACCCTTGCCCGCTTCAGCGAAGAGAATCGCTAAGGCTTCGTGGTGAGGGAGAGCCTCGCGATAGGGGCGGTCGGTGGTGAGCGCATCGTAGATGTCCGCGACCTGCAGGATTCGGGCTTTGAGTGGGATGGCATCCCCACGCAGGCCGTCGGGGTACCCGCTGCCGTCCATTTTTTCGTGATGGTGACGAACGACCGGAAGAATGGGACGGAGCGACTTGAGAGGCGCGCAAATCTGTTCACCAATGACCGGATGCTCGCGCATGATTCGTGTCTCTTCGGCGTTCAGCGGGCCCGGCTTGAGAAGGATACTTTCCGGGAGAGCAACTTTCCCAATGTCATGAAACCAGCAGGCGAGACGCAGTTCGATGGTGTCTTCATCGCCCAAGCCCAGGCTTCGGCCCAGGAGTTCGGCGTAGCTCAACAGAAGCTCGGAATGACCGTTGCGGAGATTTTGTTTGGAGTCGACGCTGCGGGCGAGGGAAAAGAGAGAGGATCTGGCTTGCTCGTCCATATAGGTTTTGAGGCGCAGAAGAGTCTGAATGCGCTGAAATACGTCCCAAAGAGAAGAAGGAGTCGCCCAAATGTCGGAGGCGCCAGCATCGTGTCCGCGGTGGATATCCCACTGATCGGGAGCAGGTTTAATTAGTACTACGGGCGTGAGTTGATTGAGAGGATCTTTTTTGAGACGGCGACAAAGCGAGAAACAGCTGGTCTCCGGCAAATTATCGAACAGGAGAACCAACTCCGGCTGGAGCTGGCGACAATAGCCGACCGCGGCATCGGCATAGTGCGCGGCGACCACTTCGCAACGCTGCTCTTGCAGAAAAGATTTTAGTTCTTCGCGATCGGCCGACGGAAAATCCACGAGCAAGATGACCGGGTTCATACATTCCTCACCAAATATTCAAGCGGGAAGGGATAGAGACACCCCTAGCCGCGCGAATGGAGCGGTATTGGTTGGATTGGTCTTGCCTGCGTTCTCCAATCCCTGTGCCGGAGGCCCTGCCTCCGCTTTCCGGGGACGAGAAATGGTGTTGGGCTTGGCGTGGTGGATGTTGCGAATCGCGTGCCAAATCGGGAGACTGGAAGTTGCTGAGAAATTAGAGTTTTGCGAGCATGTGTAGAAAGAG
This sequence comes from Candidatus Limnocylindrales bacterium, assembly GCA_035577585.1. Classification (GTDB taxonomy): domain Bacteria; phylum Acidobacteriota; class Terriglobia; order Acidiferrales; family UBA7541; genus Acidiferrum. The sequence goes on along the minus strand of DATLVJ010000456.1, from coordinate 8,583 downwards.
GGCCGGCCTAGTCCGGGAATTATTTGCACAAGGACTGCAGTCTTTACCTGAGGCCAGATAGGGAGAAGTGCAAGGTTCGCCGGGTGTTCGCTGAGTGCCAAAAAGTGGAAATGAACTGAATCCTTTTATTATCCGTGGGCATCAGGTAGGGTGAACGGACTGCGCGGAGGGCGGAGTATCCGACCGCGAATTCGCGCACTGGCAGCAGGTGCGGCACTCCAGACGAAAGCAAGACTCGGACGAGAGGAACGAAAACCGATGAATACTTTGCGGACAGTGTTGCAGGATGCGGAGGCAAAGGGCGACGCGGTGGGGCACTTCAATATTTCAGACCTGGTGCTGCTGAAGGCGGTGCTGGCTGGGGCGCGGGAATTGAATGTGCCGGTGATGGTTGGGTTGTCGGAGGGCGAGCGAGAGTTCGTGGGGACGCGCACGATCGGAGCGCTGGTGCGAAGCTTGCGGGAAGAGTTCGACTTCCCGATATTTCTGAATGCGGATCACACGCATTCGCTGGCGAAGGGAATTGAGGCAGCGAAGGCGGGGTTTGACGCGATTGTGTTTGATCTGTCGGCGCTGCCGTTTGAAGAAAACATCCGGCAAACGAAGCAGGCTGTGGAGGCGCTGAAGTCCATCAATCCCTCGATGATGGTGGAAGGAGAGATTGGGGACATCGGGACGGGCTCCGAGATTCATGATAAGGCGCCGGATCTGGCGAAGGGGCTCTCGAGTCCGGAAGAAGCGAAACATTTTGTGGAGAGCACAGGAGTGGACATTCTGGCCCCGGCAGTGGGGAATATGCACGGTTTATTGAAGAGCATGGTGAGCGGAGAGACGAAGAAGCGGCTGGACATCGAGAGAATCGCGGCCATCAAGAAAGCGGCAGGGACGTTTCTGACGCTGCATGGCGGATCAGGGACGGACGACGACGATTTGCGGAAGGCGATCGGGGCGGGGATTAATGTCGTTCACATTAATACGGAGCTGCGGGTGGCGTGGAGGCGCGGGCTGGAGCAGGGGTTGGCGAAGATGCCGGAGGAAGTGGTGCCGTACAAGATTCTGCCGCCGGCGGTGGAAGCGGTGAAGCAGGTGGTGATGTCGCGGTTGCGGGTGTTTACGGGAAAGCGGAAGGCCGCTTAGGCAACTGCCGACGAGATAGCATTGAGAACGCCTTACTGCGGGACGGAGGCCTTCTGGTTGAGTTTTCGCCATGCGACATCGGCGAGTACCACTGAGGTTTGGATCTGACGTTCGGGAATCCTCCAATATTTCTTTAGAAGCTCGTCCTTTTCAGGACCGCTGACCAATTGAAATCCATGTTTTTCATAGAAGTGAATGGCCCAGGAGGCGTCGGCCCAGGTGCCGATGAGGACTGGGCGATCTGTGAGCTTCCGCAAATGGGACAGAAGCTGTGTGCCGATGCCGCGCTTCTGAGTGCTGGAGAGAACGTAGGCGTGGCGAATGAGAGTGACGTCGCGGACGTTTTGAATGCCCATTACGCCGGAAAGATGGCCGCTGTCTTCGTAACCCGAGAAAGTTACGCCTTCGTCGATTTCGTGCTGGAGTTGGTGTGTGGACATGTAAGGCTCGGTCCAGCGGTCGGCGGGGATGATGCCTTTGTAGGCTTGAGCGCCGTCGTTGATGATGGCGTGAATGCGATCGAAGTCTTGAGCGGTGCAACGTCGGATCATGAACGCTGTGTCTCCCCCGCCGGCGTGCAGGGTTGCTGCGCTAACTTTTGGCGGTGAGCGGCGACGAGACCGCCTGCGGCTCCACCGAGGGGTTTTAGAGCGTGGGCGAGGAGATACGCGAAAGGCTCGGGTGCGCCGCGAGTCAAGGCGACATAGATGAGGGTGGCAACGACGCCGACGAGAATGCCATGGAGGACGAAGCGTGAATCGAGACGGCGTCCGACCCAAGCGGCAAACACAAAACAAGTCAGCAGTGAGGCGGCGGGCGCGGAGTAGGTGAGTGTGTTTTTGCCGAAGAGCAAAGCAATTGGAAGAACGAACGCGATTACAGAAACTTCTGCCAGAAATCCGGCGAGCAGGACTCTCAGCCAGCGGATTCCCGCGGGGGTAGACATGGGAGCTCCCTTTCGGGCAGCCGACGGATTGGGATTGTAGCGCGAAAGGCGGGAAGAGAAAACGTGGGTGAGGGGTTTACGGAAAGGGGGCGCGCGGCGTCGGAGAGCCACGGGAGAACGGCGCTCCAGATTGTTCATGATTGACAGGTGAATCTGGGGAAAAGCAGATACGTCACACGCTGAAGGCGCGCGTTCGGGATGACAACGGTTTGGTTGGAGCGGAATCAGTCGGTGCAGTGGGTGACCCAGAAAAGGTGATTGAATTTCTGGGGGTGGCGAGGGTCGGAGTAGTCGGTGCCTTTGTGCTTGTATTCGACGTCGATGCAGGTGGATTGCATTGCTTTCCGGGTTTTGCCGGTGGAGTGCGCGGTGCCGCCTTCTATGGGACAACTGGCGGTTTTTGGAAAGGCGGAGTTCGCGAAGGATGCGGGAAGAGCGAGCGCCGCAGCAGCCGCCAGAACCAGCCCAATGCCGAGGAAATGGTTATTCATTTCGGGCTCCTGTGCGCTTTAGGATTTTGCGCGTCCGGCAAACTGCCGGGACGTTTGCGACATTGAGATGATAATTCGGATAGCGGGAAAGAGACAAAGGATTGCGGACAGGGAATCGATAGAGTTACCTGCTGCGGGCAATTCCTTTGTTCAAAAGTGGGTGCAGATTCCCTTTGGAGAAGAGTAGCCGGCAAAAAAAGTTGAACTTCCGGGGAATGCGCACGCTATACTTCGGCCAACAGGTATCCAATCCAACGAAATCCAGGGGAACAACCAATGACGGCACAAACGCAGCCTTTGCCTGCACACGCAGGGATACTCCAATTGATTACGGGAGCTTATGTGGCGGGAGCTGTCGCTTGCCTGGCGCAGCTGGGTATTCCGGACCTTGTGGAAGCGGCTCCCAAATCGGCGGAGGAGTTGGCAAAACATATTGGGGCGGACCCGAACGCGCTTTACCGGCTGATGCGGGCGACCGCGAGTGTAGGCGTGCTGGCCGAAGGGCCCGACGGAAAGTTTTCGCAAACGCCAACCTCGAGAGTTTTGTGCAGCGATGCGACACCCAGCCTGCGCGCGTTCGCGATGATGGCCGGGAGAGAGTGGCATGGGCGCGGGTGGTCTCACCTGGAATATTGTGTGCGAACTGGAAAGCAGGCGCTGGAGCAGATCCACGGCATGGACATTTTCGAATACCTGAAACTGAATCAGGAAGAAGGGCAGATCTTCAATGATGCGATGACGGAACTCTCGATGATTGATAGTCCGGCGGTGGCCGAGGCGTACAACTTTGAGGGCATTCGCTCCATCGTGGATGTCGCCGGCGGGCATGGGCTGCTGCTGGGGACCATCCTGAAAAAGAATCCGCACATGAGGGGCACACTATTTGAGGCGCCGCACGTTGTGGAAGGAGCCAGGAATGGACCGCTGAAGCCGGTGATGGAGCGGTGCACACTTGTGTCGGGCGATATGTTTTCATCGGTGCCCGAAGGCGCGGATGCGTACATTATGAAACACATTATTCACGACTGGCCCGACCATCGGTGCGTGCAGCTGCTGCAGGCTTGCAGAAAAGGAGTGAACCCGGGAGGCAAGCTTCTGGTGGTGGACAGTGTGATTCAGCCGGGCAACGATTTTTCACCGGGGAAGTTTCTGGACCTGCAGATGTTGATTTTCCCTAGCGGCTGCGAGCGGACGGAGAAGCAGTTTCGAGACTTGTTTGCCGCAGGGGGCTGGAAGTTGAGCCGAATCATCCCGACAGTGGCCGCGGATTCGATTTTGGAGGGAGTTGCGGCGTAGCCGGCGGCGAGGACTCTAAAGACTAGAGTTCGCGCACGTAGCAAGGATATCCGCGCTGTGCTTCGGCGACGCGGGCAAGGTCGAGTTCGATTGTGAGCATGGGCGCCGAAGGGGAAGTTTCCATCAACATCTCTCCCTCAGGGGAGAAGGCAAATCCGCGCCCGCCAAAATTTGAATCCTGGCCCGGCTCTGCGGGTGCGCGGTTTGAACTGAGGACGTAGCAGCCAGAGACGATTGCCGCCATAGCGGCAGCCGTATCCCACTTTCGTGACGCGCCGCTGGCGCGCGGCGCGACGATAACGTGAGCGCCCTGGCGACGATAGTGGCGCGCCCATTCGTTGAACATGAGTTCGGTGCAGAGCAGCACACCGATTTTCAAGCCGCGGTGCTCGATCGTATCGAAGCCCGGACGCTGCGGGGCGAACCATGCATCCTCAAAGAAACCCGATTCCTGAGGGAAGAAGTGTTTGTGGTGAATGGGCTGATAGCGGCCGTCCGCAATCAGGAAGGCTTCGTTGGAGAGTTTTTGGGGGCCGGGGACGGGCCGGGAGCTAAGGACGGCGGCTGACATCTTCAGCAGCGACGGAAGGGCTCGTTCGTGGTCTTGCACAGTGGCCTTTGCGAGGCCGGGATCAAAGGTGTCGTTGCTCGCGACCCATGGACCGAATGGCATTTCATTCAAAATAGCGATGTCGGGGCGAGCGATGTCGATCCTGCGGAGGAGGTCGCCCCATGCGGGGTGGTCGAGGGAGAGGCCGTCGGGAAGTTGGCAGGCGGAGAGTTTCAAAAAGAACTCCTTGGCTTGAGCTGCGTAGGACCAAGTGTTATGAAGCGCCGGTACATGACCATTGTACTCGCAGCACGGGATTAACTTCCGGTTGGGCTGCCCAGAAGATTTGTAGGGGATGGAATGGAGAAATCAGAATCCCGGAGGCGGACCTACCGGTAGTTTTTCATTGACGGAGGGTGATTCGGAGAATTGGCCTGGGTTTTCGTCGACATCAGGCGCTTGCCAATTCAGCCACCTGCCGAATGTCGCGGGAGCGAGCTTGGCGAGCGTAACGCAGGATAGCCGCACAAGACGCCAGAAGTGCGACCGGGAATCTATGTACACAGTAAACTCCTCGCGAGGAGTCGTGTAGAAGCTTAACGGCGCGGATGTCCCACTCCAAAAGACAAGTTCCCGGATGCCTTGATTGATCAGGTGTTCGATTAAATAGGATCGCAATACGAGCGAGACGGACTCTCGCGCACAATCACGATCATTCAACTGCAAGCAGAGGAAAGCGCGATCACCAAGGCGCCAACCTCCTGCGAGACTGATCCAATCACCGCTCTTTCGCCGCAAGCCAAACAGGAGTCGAGAGGGCATGGCCTCAATCATCGCAAGGCATCGCCGAAGGGTCGACGCGCCTTTCGCGTGCGCCGCCTTTGGAAACAAACGCCTCGCGGCAGCGCAGAAGTCCGTGAATGACTGATCCTGGGAAAACTCATTGCCTGCGACCTCGCTCCTTCGACGATAGCGGCAGAAGTTGCGACGGGTAGAACTGCGGAACTTTGCCAGAAACTCGTCGTAAGTTCGCGGCAGATCCAGATGTGCGTGATGTCCGCCACGGCAACAATGAATCTCCGCATTGGCCTTCGAGCTTTCGGCCTGAAGGAGCGCAAGGTGATCTGCGGCGACCCGGAACCTGAGTGCAGCCTTGTGCTTCAGCAGAGTCTCCACAGCGCAATGCATGACGGATTCTGATTCGTCTGGGCTGGCTACGACCATCGCGCCAAGCGTATTGTCACCGAGCACGATGCCAGTCGGGATTCCCGCCACAAGGCGCTCTTTGCCGAATAAGAGTCCGGCAATCCTGTGCCCTTGTGAAACCACGACCACGCAGGGCCGGCAAGATCGCGGCAAGATCGATGCCAGGAAAAAGCGCGGGGCAAGCATGCCCGGTTCTGGCGCCAGACTGCTGACGAACGCGGTAAGGTCATGGAGCTCAGCGGCGGTAGAAACAATGCTTGCAGTCAGAGGTTTGGAAAGGACAGCGAGTTGGCGCGGAACAGGTTCGCTCAGGACCAGCGGCTTGCGCTGGCGTGTTTCAGACTTGCTCTTGAGACGCAATAGCCACTCGAAGATTTGATGGCCGCTCCGATCGTGCACTCCATCCGCCATTTCCGTGTCTCTCACCGAGATCTGGAGCTTTGTGTGGACCTCAGCCCTGCCTCGCGCTCCTGCGAAACCGGGCCAGCAACTTCATTCGAGAAGGGCTTTTGTTTTTTAGGAGTGACGAGCTAGCAGCGACAAACGGAGATGATATCGAGCGGATCGAGCGCGGAGAAATGCCGAGTAAAACTGCCGGGGATGGTGAACACGAGTACTATGACGGCTATGGAAACTTGAAATTCCCAGAGTGAAACCGCGAGCACTTTTTGCGCCAGGGCTGGGTGATTCGGAGGCAGGACCCCGTCGACATCATCCGTCGGATCCGGGGTGATCAGCACGTATGCGATGGTGAAAACAACGACCAGAGCCAGCGCGACTCTCGCCCATTTCATCATGATGTCACGCTTATAGCTTCGAGTTATGTTGCCGTCAAGTAAGAAGAACTGAAGCCGTCTTGGCTCGCGCGCACGTGCCACTCTCCCCGCCTTTAATATACGGGCAACACTATTACCGTGGTTGCGCGGCGCGAGTTGGTTGGCCATGAGTTCTCAACGCGAAACCAACTTCAGCACACCTCCGATTCGGGCAGAGAGGTGCGCTGTTGGGGCTGGTCCCTAAGCGTAAGATTCCCCTTACAAATACTATTGGGAGAACCCTGGGACAAGCCCATGAAGTCTGTAATTCCTATGCGGGTATTTACCCTAATGCCTAATCCAGAGTGGCGCCATGTGCGGGGGAAGCACATCCCTCACCCGCAGACAGCACGGGAGAGGGACGACAGATTGTAGAGTTGGAGCAGATCCGGTCAGAGATGTCGCTTGTGGCTAGAACGAGGCACGGTCCGCCTCAGAAAGCTGGCGCCATAAGGCTGGTAGTTAGAGTTCGACGACGAGTTTGCCGATGTTTTCCCCGCGGAAGAGCATGTTGATGGCTTCGGGGGCTTTTTCGAGGCCCTTCACGATTGTTTCGCGGCTTTTGAGTTTGCCGGTCATTTTCCACATGCCGAGTTTCTGGCCGGCATCCATAAACTTTGGAATGTAATCCATGATGAGGAAGCCTTCGACGCGGAGGCGTTTGATGATGATCTGGCCAAAGCTGACAAGATTGGGATCGTGCGTGGTGTAGCCAGAGATGAGGCCGCAGAGGACGACACGGCCGTGGAGATTCATGCGGTCGAGGACGGCTTGCATGATTTCGCCGCCGACGTTTTCGAAATTGATGTCCACGCCCTTGGGAGTGGCGGCGGCTAGCTGTGCTTTCCAGTCGGGATGTTTGTAGTTGATGGCGGCGTCGAAGCCGAGGTCGTTTTTAATCCATTTACATTTTTCATCGGTACCGGCGATGCCGACTACACGGCATCCGTGGATTTTTCCGAGCTGGCCGACGATGCTGCCGGTGGCGCCGGCGGCGGCGGAGACGACGAGGGTTTCGCCGGATTTAGGCTGGCCGACTTCGAGGAGGCCGAAGTAGGCGGTAAGGCCGTTGATGCCAAGGAGATTGAGGAAATTGGTGTCGGAGAGAAAGGGGATGCTGGGAAGTTTCTGGAAGGCGCCCTTACCCTCGCCGGCGAGGATGCAGTATTCCTGAAGACCGGTGAGGCCGGAGACTTTGTCTCCCTTTTTGAAATTGGGATTGCGGGATTCGATGATTTCGGCGAGGCCGAAGGCGCGCATGACTTCGCCGAGCTGGACGGGAGGCATGTACTGGGGGAAGTCGGTCATCCAGATGCGCATGGTGGGGTCGATGGAGAGATATTTTACTTTGGCGAGGGCCTGGCCGTCGGAGAGGGCGGGAGCTGGGGATTCGGCCAGGTGGAGAACGTCGGGAGTGATGAGGCCGGTGGGGCGATTGGCGAGAATCCATTGGCGATTGGTGGTTGGCATGGAGGAAGAGTAGAGGAGGAATGGGAGGGAAGTCAAAAGATAGGCGGAGAGGAAATAGAAAGAACATTTAACGCAGAGTTCGCTGAGAACGCAGAGTGCGCTGAGAAGAGAAGAGGGAGGTGCGCCGTTGAATTTGCAGCAGGGCTTGGGCTGAGGTCCTGAGCGTCCCGATCGGAATCGGGACGCTCAGGATGACAGGATTTTTTGATTTGGCAGGCTAGGGGGTTTTGAGGAGGCGGATGAGGTCGGAGGCGTTTTTGGTGGCTTTTTTGATTTGGGTCAGGCTGCGAGTGGCGTTGTGGGAGGCGTCGAGCTGGTCGGTGAGAATGTCGGCGTTGGCATTGATGACACAGAGGAGGTTGTTGACGGCGTGGGAGATGGCGTCGAGCTTGTTGGCGGGGAGACGATCGGAGGAATTGGGTTCGAATGGAAATGACATCGGGCTTACCTTTCTGGGTGAATTGCGAAGCGTTTCGGTGTTGATGGCGGTGACGAGAGCGTGCTGGAGAGAAGCTACGTTGAGGTCGGCGAGGAGGAGCGTCGAGGCGGCGCCGGCTTGCGTGGCGGCCTGGTGGAATTGGGGATCGGAGATCGGGAGAAGGGCGACGATGGGGAGGGAATCCAGCCCGTCATGGAGCTTCCGGGCGGCTAGAAGCTCCTGAGCGGACGGAT
>DATLVJ010000455.1:0-4743 GCA_035577585.1 Candidatus Limnocylindrales bacterium | reverse complement strand
CCTTTTCCTCCGTCATCATTTTCGTCAGCGCCGTACGCATCTGCATGTAAGCCCGATAGTCAAAATTGCCCTGATTCTTCGCGTGATTCAGCGGGCCCGCGGATTGCCCGAACGGTGTCAGCATCGGGTTGCCCGGCGCCTCCATCTCCCGCGGCCGTGTCACAACCACGATCTTCCCTCCGAGCTTTCCCTTGTACTTCTCCAGATCTTCTGTTTTCTCCGCGTCCACCCCGATCACTTCGCCCTTCACGGTCCCGTTCGTCGCCGGCGACCAACCCGCGCTAGCCAGCGTCAGTTCGTGCACAGCCGGCGAAACAATCCGCCCTGTGGCAGGTCCACGCGTCCAGCTATTCGCGATACTCCAGTTCTCCAGGTGCGCATTCTCCAGTCCCAGCCCTTTGAACTGCTCTTCCGCCCAATGGCTCGCCCGATCCAGTTGCGGCGATCCTGTAAGCCGCGGCCCAATCTGCGTCGTCAGGTACGTCAGGTCCGCCTTCAATTGTTCCGCGTCGCCTTTCACCTGCTCGATGATCTTTTTGTCCGTCTCCACAATCGGATCCGTCTTCGGCTTCTCCAATCGCGCCCCGGCCGGCGCAACCGGCGGCAGCGGTCGCCGCGGCAGCATTTCCGACAATTGCGCGGTGCTGTAAGCCCACGCCGCCAGCACCTGTGCACCCTGATTGATGTCGTCCTTCCAGACTTTGTCAAACGTGTCCGACTGGCTGTGGTGTGTCTTGAAATATTCCGCCACGTCCTGTGCGCACCAGAATCCCGGCACGCCCACTTCGTCAAACGACAAGCTATCCGTTCCATACTCCCGCGCCGTTGTCGGCTCCAGCATCTTCAACTCGCCCAGCGGCCCAATAATCTGATCCACAATTTGCCGGTCCTGGTAATTGTCATGCAACCCGATCGCCAGCACTCGCCCTGTCCCGCTGTCGTGAATCAGCGCCCCCGAAATCTTTCCCAGTTCGCTCTTGTGCGCCCTCACGTATTCCTTCGAGCCGATTAACCCCTGTTCTTCGCCCGTAAACAAAATGAACCGGATCGTCCGCTTCGGCTTCAAGCCCAGCTTCGCCAGCGTCCGCGCCGCTTCCAGCACCGCCATCGATCCCGTTCCGTTGTCCGTGCTCCCTGTTCCCAGGTCCCACGAATCCAGATGCGCGCCCAGAATCACAACCTCGTCCGGTTTTTCTGTCCCGCGAATCTCTCCGACCGTGTTGTACACCTCCATCGGTTTCTTCGACAGCGAGTTCGAAATCTCAATCTCCAGCTCCACCGGACCCTTCTTCAACATCCGGAAAATCATCCGGTATCCCTCGCCGGTAATAAACGCCGTCGGCAATAGCCCCATCTGGAACGGCTCCGTTGTGCCATCCGTCATGTTCAACAGTCCGTGCGGTTTGTTCGCGTCGCGCAAAACCGCCGCCACTCCCTCATCCTTCAGGAACGCTGTCCGCTCTTTCGCCGCTCGCAGATATTTCTCATAAGGATCCGCAGTCCCAGGCTGGCCCACCGGTGGCGGTGGCTCCTCCATCGGATGATAAATCTCCGCGTTCTGATCGATCGCCTTGGGCGGCGAAAGCGGCCTCGGCTCCTGGAAAATTACGATCGCGCCCTTCAGCTTCCCCTTGAATTTCCCGTAATCATCGATGCTCTTTGCGTCGAAATAGACCACGGGGCCACGCACTTTCCCCTTCGTATTTGGCGCCCACGCCGCGGAAGCAATCGTCAGCGGATGCTCCGCCGGCGCAATGATTCGCGCCGCCGCCTTGCCGCGCTCCCATGCGTGGGGAATCGTGTACGACTCCAGATGCACGTTCGTCAGCCCGTATTTCTTGAACATCTCCGCGGTCCAGTCGTTCGCCTTCTTCAATTGCGGCGAACCCGTCAGTCGCGGCCCGATCTCATCCGACAAATACTCAAGGTTGTCCATCAACTCGCTGTGGTCGTGGATCTCGCTCAAAATCTTCGCATCCGCCGCCGCAACGGGATTCGTTTCCTCGTTCGCGGCCCGCGCCGTCCACGCCCGGCCAACCACTAGGCACACCACCAACCCGGCCACAACGGCAACTTTGCGGTTGTTTTTCATCCCAATCTCCCTTGGAGGGTAGCTTCTCTCTGGATTTGAACTATTTCTCTGGCTCAGGGCAGTTCAGCCCTTTCCTACGGCAACCTTCGCTGCCACCTTAGACGCACCGCGCCGCGGAACCGGTTTCGTCCGTCGCCCTCTTTTCATCCCCCGCGGCGCCTTCTGGCAGCTCGGGCAGAAAAAACTGCTCCGCCCCGCCACCACGATTCGCCGGATCGGCGTCTTGCAGCGGTAACAAGCCTTCCCTTCCCGCCCGTACGCCTTGTGGTGCAGCTGATACTCTCCCGGCTCTCCCTCAGCGTCAAGAAAGTCCGAAATCGAAGACCCGCGCAAAACAATCGCCTTCTTGAGAATCTGCTGCAGTGCCGCGTGCAGCGTTTTGGCTTCTTCAACGGTCAGCCGCGCGCCAATCCGTGCCGGATGAATCTTTGCCTTCCACAAACTCTCATCCGCATAAATATTTCCCACGCCGCGCAGCACTCCCTGGTCCAGCAGCATCGCCTTGATGCGCGCCCGCCGCCCGCGAATACGCTGCACGAACTCCTCCTGCGAAATCAGCAGCGGGTCGGCCCCAAACCGTAGCAGTTCCTTCCGCAGCTTCTCCCCCGCCAGCCACGCAATCCGCCCAAATCTCCGCGGATCAATGTACCGAAGCTCCCTCCCATCCTCCAGCAGCGCCACCAGGTGCGTGTGTTTCGCACGGGGTTCGCTCGCCGGCCTGGGCACCATCGTTCCGGTCATTCCAAGATGCACCAGCAGCGCCGATTCCTGCGCGACGCCGTCTGCTCCCGCAGCACGCTCCAACCGCAACAGCATGAACTTCCCGTAACGCTCCACCCGCTCAATCCGCGTCCCCGCCAACTCCCGCTCAATTTCCGCGGGGTTGTCCATAAACTCCGTCTTCCCCAGCTCCACGCTCAGCACGCGGCTTCCCGCAACCTCCCGCTGCAATCCCCGCGCCAGCGTCTCCACTTCCGGCAATTCTGGCATCTCAACCCAATCCTTGTAGGGGCACGATAAATCGTGCCCCGGCGAGTCCGCGAGCCGCGCTTCGCCTTTTCTCTTCTTTTCTCAAAGTAGCGCTAGTCTTTTAAGCCAGATCTCTTGCCTTTGTAGGGCCCGCCTTCTGAGGCGGGCCGTCCATTCTTCTCAGCGCCCTCTGCGCTCCTACCTCAGCGCCCTCTGCGTTAAGTCCGATTCTTTCCGTTCTTCGATTCTCACTGCTTATGATAATTCGGGTAAGCCGGATGCTCCGGTATCACCACAGGATTTTTCTTCAACGCTTCCAGCGTCACCTGCACCGCCTTCTCCAATTGCGCGTCGTGTCCCGCCGCCGCCGACGCCGGATCATTCTCCACCTCGATATCCGGCGCGATACCACGGTTCTCCACTTCCCAATCCCCATGCAGCCCATAAATCGCCACCCGCGGCGAAGTTACTCGCCCTCCATCCAGCAGTTGCGGATAACCGTAAATCCCCACCAACCCTCCCCACGTCCGCGTCCCCACCAATGGTCCGACTGCGTCCTGCCGGAACATCCACGGCAACGCATCCCCGCCGCTTCCCGACATTTCGTTGATGATCATCGTCTTCGGCCCGTATATCTGCATCAGTGGCGAGCAAAATTTTTCGCCCTCCCTCGATATCGCGCAATTCCTCAGCGGCCGCTTCAGCATATCAATGATGTAGTCGGCGATCTCCCCGCCATGGTTATACCGCTCGTCAATGATCGCTCCCTGCTTCCCCGTCTGCGCGAAGTAGAACCGGTTGAAATTCGTCCACCCGCCCACCGCCGTATCCGGCACGTGTACATACGCCAACTTCCCTCCGCTCAATTCGTCCACCTTGCGCCGGTTATCTTCCTCCCAAGCCCGGTTCCGCAGCGGAAATTCATCGTCCACCGGCACAACCGTAACCTCGCGGGCATCCTTGCCGTCCGGATTCGGCCCGATCTTGATCTTGATCTGTTTCCCCGCCGTATTCTCAAAAAAGCTGTACACGCTCTCCGGCGGACGCACTTCTCTCCCGTTTACCGAAATCAGGTACTCCCCGGCCTTAGCATCAACTCCCGGCTGCGTCAGCGGCGCACGCAGCATCGGATACCAGTTTTCACCGTTGTAAATCCGCGCAAATCGGTACCGCCCGTTTTCCACCTTATAATCCGCGCCCAACAATCCGCCCTTCACATGGTTCGGCTTTGGCACATCCCCGCCGCCGATAAACATGTGTCCGACGGTGATGTCCCCCAGCATCTCGGTGAACAAATAATTTAGGTCCGCGCGCCCCCCAATACCCGCCAGGTACCCCCGATATTTCTTCTCGGCTGCGCTCAGGCTCAGCCCGTGTAGTCCTGGATCATAAAAAAAGTCCCGCTGAATCCGCCACGCCTCCCGGTACATCTGGTCCCATTCCGCGCGAGGATCGGCATAAACTTCCATTTCGCCGAGTTTCAGCGCGCCCTCACCTGCTTTCGGCGCAGCGGTTGTGCCGGCGATTATCCATGCTGTGCTTTGCGGCGGCCCCTGCCGGAACAGCGCTTTCTCTCCGTTTGCGGAAATCGAAAAAGAGCTCACCCCGCTCGTAAACGGTTCCGTCTTCCTCGTCTTCAACTCAAATTTCGCCACCGTGAACAGCTTCGGCTCGCCAAACCG
>DATLVJ010000454.1:0-8559 GCA_035577585.1 Candidatus Limnocylindrales bacterium | reverse complement strand
GGCTGAGCTGCTCACGGAGAGATCGAAACACGCCGAGGATATCCAATTGAGTCACAGGATCGAGCGCGGCCGTCGGCTCATCGGCGATCACGATCGCGGGATTACAAGCGATGGCTTGAGCGATGAGGGCGCGTTGCCGCTGGCCGCCGCTGAGCTGGTGGGGATAGGAGCGGAGGATGCGGTCGGTGTCTAAAGGAAAAAGCTGAATGAAAACGTTGCGGGTGCGTTCATCCAGTTCGTTTCTTGATAAGGATTGGTGAGCGGCCAACACGCGGCGAACCTGCTCGCCGACGCGGATGGTGGGATGAAGGGCCAGGGAGGGTTCCTGAAAAATAAGGGCGACGCGGCCACCGCGGATTTGACGGAGTTCTTCAGAGGGGGCCTGGAGAATATTTTTGCCTTCAAAAAAAACGGCGCCGTTCCCGATGTGACCGTTGGAAGGAAGGAGGCGTAAGATGGCCGCCGCGAGCGTGCTTTTGCCAGAACCGGATTCGCCGAGGACCCCCAAAATTTCACCCGGCGTCAGGCCGAAACTTACGCCAGACAAGACAGGCCGAGACCTGCGCTCGTGCGAGCGATAGGAAACCTGAAGATTCTGGACTTCGAGAATGGACTCCATGGCCCGGCCACAATCGGCCTACCCCCACTGCGACTCATGTTGAGGCAGGAAGCGAGGAGGGACAAGGGAAACATGGATGAAGGCGGACCAAAAGTAATTCCAAGAAAATGGAGGAGAACGAGGCGAGTAGGAATTAGAAGGATTGCAGGGATCCAGGAGGGTGGAATCCCCGCAATCCGAATTTGGGCCTGTTGTCCCGGCCCAATTCTGGGCGTCGGCCTGAACCCGAGGGCCGCGCCCGGAGAGATTAGTGGGAGGCGGCGACTTCGGCAGGCGTGGCCCGATTAGAGGCAACGTCCGTTCGCGGGGTCATCGAGAGAACGATGTATTCGCGCTCCTTGCTGTCCGCCTCGGGAACGCGGAGGAGCATTTTATCTTTGTGAATGCGGAATTGTGCGGTCTCGCCGACCGGCAGTAGCACCGGGTGCTTGTCGTCTTTCGGCTGGATACGATAGGTCACCCGATCGGTCTGAAGGACATACTCCTGACACAAGACTTGCCTGGTGTTCTTGTGCTGGCCGTCGGTGCCAAAAATCTCGCCAGCGATGGTCTTGCCGTCCTTTTCGGAGTAGCCACAGGCGGATGAGTCCATCTTGATCAGTACGGCTTTTTCGTATGTGGGTGGTTCTTTGGCCTGAACCATCATCGCCGCTGCAAAAAAGAGAGTTGCTACCATTGCTGCTCGCATCCTGATCCTCCTGATAAGCGTTGCGTGGCGTCCTTGAATAAGCAGATAAGGACTCGGCCCGGGACAGCGGCCTGGCTTCGTAAAGCCAACTCTCCCTTTGACCGCCGCCCGGTTACAGGTAAAGGGCATCCGCCGCCCGGAAAAATATAGCCGCCGGGGACCGAGCGGAAGCCTACAAGCTCTTGATTTGTGTGGATTAAGCCGATCGGCGATGGAGTACTACCGGGGTTCTATTGAGAAAGGTGGGGGGAGGTTGCTACTCTGTGGGTTCCACAGCCCATTTTAGCTTCTACACGTGTCATCAAAAGGCGTTCCATCATGGACTCCGATCAACTGCGTATTGCTCGCGACAAACTTACACGCGTCTTCCGGTACCTGGAAGCGCTGAACCAACACCGGAACCCCGCGAAGCGCCAGATCCACGAACAGCCGTGGAGCCTGTGGCTGCATGGACTGCCGAATCATGCGGCGATTAAGCGCGGAGCGGCGAAGACCACATCGTCGAAAACCAAAGCCAGGGAAAATCAAGTCGCGGAGAATGAGGGTGGCGAGGAATTCCTTTTAAAGGTGCAGCGGCCTGTTTTGACGCGTCCGCCCGAACCGCCGGAAGAGATTGCCAATTGGCTGGAAGCCGGGTGGGACAATCCTTCGGAGGAAATTGGGGTTCGGGAAACTGCGGGTGAATCGGAAGAGGCAGCGGGACCCCGCGTTGAGCGATTCGATGAAAACAAAATTCGGGTCGCGGGGCTGCAGCGGTGGAAGAGTTCGCGTGATGAGTGGGCGAAAAGCGAGAAACCGGCTCGTGCGGCGATGAAGGTGTTTGAGACGTTGTACGCGCTGTACGGGCGAATCGAGCGCGAAGCGGAACGCGTGGAGTTGGTGTTGGGAGACGGGATTCTTAGCTGGCGGCGGGCTGAGGGGAACATCTATCACCCGATTCTGCTGCAAAGATTGCAACTGCAGTTCAATGCGGCGGTGCCTGAATTCACGATTTCCGAAGCGGATCACCCGGTTGAATTGTATTCGGCGCTGTTTCAAACCATGACCGACGTGGATGGTCGCGCGATTGGACGGTGCCGCGAGGAGTTGGAACAGGAAGGGTTTCATCCGCTGGTGAATGGAGCGACTTCGGGATTTTTGAAGCGGCTGGTAATCCAGTTATCGCCGCGGGGAGAATTCATCGAGGACGGTGCGCCGGCGGAAGAGCAGGGCGATCCGAGCATCGGGCGCGACCCGTTGATCTTCTTGCGCGCGCGAACGCTGGGTTTCGCGGCTTCCATTCAAGGCATTCTTGCGGATTTGCGCACGCGGGAAGATCTGCCATGGTCGCTGCTGAATATTGTGGGCGAGGAGTCTCCGAACCGGGCTGCGGAGGAAGGGGAAACTCCCGCGGCCGCGGCGGCGGAGAGCCCCGCGGAAGTATTGTTGAGCAAGCCGGCGAATCCCGAGCAGATTCGGATTGCGCAGCAACTGGAGTTGCACGGGGGGGTTCTGGTGCAAGGGCCTCCGGGAACGGGCAAAACGCACACCATCGGGAATTTAATCGGACATTTGCTGGCGCAGGGGAAGAGCGTGCTGGTGACGAGCCAGGCGACGAAGGCATTGCGCATGGTGCGGCACCACATCGTGCCGGAGTTGCGGCCATTGTGCGTGAGTTTACTGGAGAACGACCTGGAGAGCCGCAAGCAACTGGAAAGCGCGGTTGGGTCCATCGCGGAGAGGCTTTCGCGCGCCGACGCGGTGTCGCTGGAAGTGGAATCGAAGAAGCTGGAAGCGGAACGCGGCGAGATTCTGAAAAAGCTGGAAGAGATTCGAAAGCAGCTGGCCGAGGCGCGAGGAGACGAATACCGCGACATTGTGATTGCGGGCAAGACGTGGCCTCCGGCGGATGCGGCGCGCAGTGTGGCGAAGGAAAAAGAGTCGCTCGGCTGGATTCCGGGCCCGGTCGCCGCGGTGGCTCCGCTGCCGCTTGCTCCGGGCGAGTTGGCGGATTTGTACCGGACGAACACTTCCCTTTCGCGCGAGGATGAGGTGGAGCTTGCAGGGCACTTGCCGGAGCTTCACGACCTGCCGAGGCCGGAAGAGTTTGAGGCTTCGCTGAACGAGCGAAACCGATTGAGCATGGCGGAACTGGAACTGCGCGCCGATTTATGGAAAAGCGGAGTGCCTGAGGGGAGTCCGGAGGAGCTGGAAGCTCTGGCGGCAAGTTTGACGCAGGCCGTGGAGCCGTTGACCGGAAAAGAGAAGTGGAAGCTGGAGGCGGTGTACGCGGGGAAGTACGGCGGCGCGCACCGGAAGCCGTGGGAGCAACTGGTGGAATTTGTGCGGCTGGTTCACCGCGACGCAGCGAACGGGCAGGAATCTTTCGTCAAGTACGGCCCCGCGCTGGCTGACAAATCCGCCTACGAGGACCAGGAGAGAATCGCGGGCGAAATTCTTGCGCATCTGGAGACGGGTGGAAAGCTGGGATCGTTCACGCTGTTCACCCACAAGACATGGGGCCAATTCATCGAATCGGCGCAGGTGAACTCCGCACCGCCGCGGAGTTCGGAGCATTTCATTGCGCTTATGAAACTGGCGCGGCTGAAGAAATTGCGCCAGGAACTATGCGGGCGGTGGGACCGGCAAATGGCGACGCTGGGGACGCCGGCTTCAGGAGAGATGGGCACGGAAGTTGAGAAGACTTTGATGCAGTATTGTGACGCGCTTGAGGATTGCCTGGGCTGGCACGAACACACGTGGATTCCGTTGCAGGAGCAACTGACCGATCTGGATTTCAAGTGGGAGAAGTTTCTGGCGGAGCAGCCGGCGGTGGTGGGGCCGCATGGGGAACTTGTGCGGATCGGGAAGGCGGTGACGGATTCCCTGCTCCCCATTCTGGAATCGCGCATCAAGAAACAGAAATTGTTGCAGATCGAGGAAGAGCTGCGCGACTTGAAAGCCCAGCTGAAACTGGCCGGGAGGGCGGCGAAATCGTCGAAAGCAACGGCGAAATTGCTTTCGGCCGTGGTTGACGAGGATTCGAGCGAATACCGGGAGGCTTATGAACGGCTGATGGAACTGAAAAGCCAGCAAGCAGATTTGGATTTGCGAAAAACGCTGCTGGGGAAGCTGGAAAGCGCTGCGCCTGCATGGGCCGGGGCGATTCGCAATCGCACGGGAGTACACGGGCGAGGTGAGCCGCCGCGGGACCCGGCTTCGGCGTGGACCTGGCGCCAGCTTAACGATGAGCTGGAGCGCCGCGCCGGCATTTCCATTGAGAGTTTGCAGGCAAAGAGCGAAAAGCTGCGCGAGCAATTGCGGCGCGTAACAGTTGGGTTGATAGACACACGAGCGTGGTCGGCACAGGCGCGGCGAACTTCTTCGCGGCAGCGGCAAGCGCTGGTGGGCTGGCTGGACACGATCCGGCGGATCGGAAAGGGCCACGGGATTCGCGTTTCGCTGCTGCGCGCGGAAGCAGCGAGGAAAATGTCGGAATGCCGGAGCGCGGTGCCCGTTTGGGTAATGCCGCTGTCTCGCGTGGTGGAGAATTTCGATCCGGGCAGCACACGGTTTGATGTGGTGATCATTGACGAAGCGAGCCAGAGCGACGTGATGGCGCTGGTGGCGCTTTACCTGGGAAAGACGGCGCTGGTTGTTGGGGACCACGAGCAGGTGAGTCCGTCCGCGGTGGGCCAGGACCTGGGGATCATCCAAAACCTAATTTTTCAATACCTGCAAGGGGTGCCGAACGCGGACCTCTATGACGGCCAGATCTCGATTTACGATCTGGCGAGGCAATCCTTTGGCGGAACCACTTGCCTGGTGGAGCATTTCCGCTGCGTGCCGGAGATCATCCAGTTCAGCAACATGATTTCCTACGACCAACGCATCAAGCCGCTGCGCGATGCGAGCCGCGTGCAGGTCCGGCCGCATACCGTTTCGTACCGAGTCGGCGGGTCGAGCCGCGACGGCAAGATCAACCGGCAAGAGGCAATTGGCGTTGCTTCCCTGCTGACGGCGGCGATGGAGCAACCGGAGTATCAGAAGAATGAGGCGGGGCAACCGACAAGTTTTGGAGTGGTTTCGCTGGTTGGGGACGAGCAAGCGCTGGAGATCGACAATCTACTGCGAAAACATCTCTCGCCGGATCTTTGCGAACATCACCGCCTGCTGTGCGGCAACGCGGCGCAATTCCAGGGCGACGAGCGCGACGTTGTGTTTATCTCGCTGGTGGATACGGCGCAGCGCGGGCCGCTTTCGCTGCGCGACCAGGAATTGTTCAAGCAGAGATTTAACGTGGCCGCAAGCCGCGCGCGGGACCAGATGTGGGTGGTGCATTCACTGAGCCCACAAAATGATTTGAAGACCGACGATCTGCGGCGGCAACTGATCGAACACGCCCAGGACCCGAGCCACCTAATGCGGGCGCTGGAAGAAAAGGAAAATCGGGCGCAATCTCCGTTTGAGCGCGAGGTGATGAAGCGGCTGCTGACGGCGGGATATCGCGTCCTACCGCAATGGCGCGTTGGGGCGTTCCGGATCGATCTGGTGGTCGAGGGCGAACGCCGGCGCGTGGCGATCGAATGTGATGGCGACCGCTATCATCCGCTGGACAAAATTCCCGAGGACATGGACCGGCAGTCCGTGCTGGAGCGCATGGGATGGGTTTTCACACGGCTCCGGAGCACGGAATTCCTGCGGAATCCGGACAAGGCAATGAAGCAGGTGATCGAAAAGTTGGAAGCGCTGGAGATTTTCCCGGTGAACGCGAAGAAGGAGTCCGCGAGGATTGTTCAAGCGTCTCAAGACCTGACGGAACGAGTCATCCGCCGAGCGGAGGAACTTCGTCGAGCGTGGGCGGGACCGGAACCCGCGCCGGGACGAATGAAGGAGACGTCCCAGGCAGCGGGGAGGGCGGGTGTTTAGTGGGAACGACAATTCGTGCCGAGGGTAGCGTGTGAAAATGAAGCCCTATACCAGAAGAGAACACGGTTTGAATATCGGGTGAATTTCGGAGCCTTGAGGGCTTAACAGCCCGATAAATAGTTGGCCCGGACAGCAAAACATAGCTGGAATTCCCCTAACTAATTGTATTTAAACGTATTAAGCTGAGCCGTGCCGGCTGGAGTATACTTCCGACCTACAGAATACTAAGGTGTTTACCTGAGGCCACTTGGGGTAGTTTACTTGATTGAGGAACTGGGTTTCCGATGGTATTCACTACCAAGTCCCTATCGGATTCACACAGTGGATTGCGCCGGCGACGGACAATTTGCGCCCAGGAGAAGACGTTCATGGCGAAGCGAGATAGCAACACCCCGGACCCCGAGCTAAAGCGCACGGAAGAACCATCAGAGCTGCTTCGCGAGCTGGTTGCCCACCTTCGGCAAAACCGAACCCAATTGCGCGAGGAATGGGTGGTGCGCATTTCGGAAACGCGCCTGCTGACCGCAATGACCAAGGAAGAGATTTTCGCGGAAGCAACGTCGGTCTACGACAGTTACGTGGAAGCGCTGGAAACGGAAGCGTTTGAAGCGCTGCAAGCCTACGCGCGAAACCTTTCGGAACGCATTATTCCCCGCGGCGTTGAAACGCACGAAGTTGTGGGAATCGTGCTGCTGTTGCGCGACGTGCTGGCGCGTTCCCTGTTCGCAAAATACCAGACTGATTTCAAGAAATTGAACCGCATTTTGGACGCATACGAGCCGGCGGCAAACCGGATCGCGAACACGGTGGCGGTCGGCTTCGTGCAAGAGCGCGAACGCGTTATCCGCCAACAACAGGAAGCGATCCGCGAACTTTCGACGCCAGTGCTACAGGTTCGCGAACGGTTGCTGATTCTACCGATCATCGGCGTGATCGACCCACAACGCGCGCGGCAATTAACGGAACAACTGCTTCGCGGAATTCGCACTAATCGCGCAAAAGTCGTCGTGATTGATATCACCGGTGTGGCGGCGATGGACGTTACGGTGGCAAACCACCTGGTGCAGACGGTGGAAGCATCAAGACTGCTCGGCGCGACCGTCATTGTGACGGGCCTTTCGCCCGAAATTGCACAGACCCTGGTAACGATCGGAGTGGACCTGGGGAAGATGAACACAGTCGGTGACCTGCAAGGCGGTATTGAGCAAGCGGAAAGACTGTTGGGATACAAAGTAGCGTCTATCACAGAGCCAAATTAATCCGGGCGGAGGAAAAAGCTGGTGGAAGTCCCCATTCTCAAACAGGGAGCGTTTCTAATCGCGACTTTTCAAGCCGCGCTCTCGGACGCCGATTTGAATCAATTGCGGATGGGACTGGTGCAGCAAGTGGTGAAGTTCAGGTCGCGAGCGGTGATCGTGGACGTTACGGCGATGGACGTGATGGACTCATTTGCCTCGCGGACCCTGCGCGAGATTGCCCACATGATCCGATTGCGCGGCGCGGAAACCGTGATTGTAGGGATCCAGCCGGAAGTAGCGTTTGCAATGGTGCAGCTCGGTTTGACACTGGAAGGCGTTGCAACCGCGCTGGACCTTGAAGAAGGCCTGGCGTACTTAAACGAGAAGTTCAAAATCACGAACTGAGAGTGAGCGATTGTGTCGGTTGGGGAAATTCGTGTGGAAATCAACTCCGACCAGGATATCGTCGTAGCCCGCCAAAAGGGACGGGTGCTGGCGGGTGAACTTGGCTTTTCCGCTGGCGACGCCACGCTGATCGCGACCGCAATCTCCGAACTGGCGCGCAACATCGTGTCCTATGCGCGGACCGGTGAGATCAAACTGCAAGGAATCCACGGATCAAGCCGGGTGGGTATCCTGGTCATCGCGTCCGATGATGGCCCGGGAATCATTGATATTCGCCAGGCTTTGCGCGACGGCTTTTCGACTTCCGGAAGCCTAGGGCTTGGACTGCCCGGCGTGCGGCGACTGATGGACGAATTTGAGATTAGTTCCCAACCCGGCAAGGGAACCCTGGTGGCGGTGAAGAAGTGGAGACAATAAACGAGCCAATGGTGGAATACGGACTGGCGAAACACGCACACGTGGGCGAAGGGGAGTCCGGAGACCTGCATATGGTGTGCTGCAATCAGAATGGAGTTCTGATTGCCGTGATTGACGGAATCGGACACGGCGAAGAAGCCGCCGAGGTCGCCAAGGCTGCGGCGGCGCTTCTGCGAAGTTCGGCGGACGAACCGGTGATTTCGTTGGTGGAACGCTGCCACGAGAAGCTGAAGGGGACGCGCGGAGTGGTGCTGAGCATGGCATTCATTGCCCCCGAACAAAAA
>DATLVJ010000453.1:0-5634 GCA_035577585.1 Candidatus Limnocylindrales bacterium | reverse complement strand
ATGCGCTGACGGGCTTGCCCTTTGTTCTCCACTCTTCCATCAATGCGGTTGTCGCCTTGTGCTTTGCCTTCATCGCTCTCCCTTGCGCGGCTGCTTTGGCCGCGCCTCGCACTCCACGTATAATACGCAAGACTCCCATGACAGAACAAAACAAAACCCGCCGGCAAAAGCTGGAGCAATTTCTCGCTCAAAATCCCAATGACGCGTTTTCACGCTACGGCATCGCGCTCGAGTGCATCCGCGAAGGCGACATTCCAGGTGCCGAAGCGCATTTTAAGAGCTTGCTGGAGGCAAATCCCGATTACGTGCCGGGATACCAGATGTATGCTCAGACCCTGGCGCAGCACAACCGCGCGGAAGAAGCGAAGGCGCTGCTGAACCAGGGAATCGCGGCGGCTAGTCGGCAGGGCAATCAGCATGCCCGCTCTGAAATGGAAGGCTTGCTGACTCAGCTTGAGTAGTTGGATCGATTTTTCGCGCCACCAGCAGTCCGTAGACGAACGCCCCGGAAGAAAAACCGGCGCGCATGGCCCGGAAAGAATTCAGGTAGCGGACGAAATTCATGCCTTGTTTCGCGGCCAAAGACCAGAAAGCCGCGTCGGCGATAATCTCCAGGCAGAGATCCCAGGTACGCGCGCAGTGTTTCGTTAGCTCCTCGCGCCGCACAATTTCCATTCCGTTCGAACGCAAAAATTCTTCGTAGTGGCCGAGCTCTTCCAGACGGACAAACATTCCATTCTCGATCGGCCGGATCAGCTTTCTGTTATCCGCGCGGGAAAGCTCCGGCCTCTTGAACCAATCCGTGAGGGCGAAGATACCGCCCGGCTTCATAAGTTTCGCCGCGGATGCGAAAAACTTGGCCCGGTCCTGATAATGCGAGATGGATTCCACCGACCACAGAACGTCGAACGGCATTTCGAAGGTCATGGCTTCGGCGTCCATCAGGCAGAAGCGCGCGTTGGCCTGGGCACTGGCGGCGGCCGCGTTGGCCATTTCGACCTGCACCTGGGAAATGGTGATGCCGGTACATGTAGCGTTGAATTGCTTGCAGAGATAGAGGCTGCTGGCCCCGAAGCCGCAGCCGACGTCCAGAATCGCCGCCCCACGTGGAATTCTCGCCAGCCGCGACAAATGCTCGATCAACTGCTGCTGCGCCAACTCTTTTGATTCATCGCCGCGGATCCAGTAGCCGTGATGGAGATGCTCGCCCCACAATTTGTAGTAGTAGGGGCTGACGACGTCGTAGTGCTCGATGATCTTGTTCTTTGCGTTAGGCAAGGCCATCGAACGCACGACCCCCCAGTGGCCAGTCTAGCGAGAGTACTGGACAGCCGTATTGTAATCGCATCGCGTTATTGGGCCAAGAGATGCCTTCCGCGGGGTACAGGGTGCGAGGCCCCGGATTGCCCTTTCGTACCATTGCGCTACCTGTACCTGCTGTTACGATTCCTATGTTGGACCGCCCGGCCCAAAGGAGTAGCAGTGGCGGGCATACCACTCAAAGGCCGGAAGGAACAGCGGGTTGCGCTGAAGATGTTCGTCACACTGAGCAGCCCGGGGAACGCGTCGTCGGAAATCGCTCCCACCATTGATATCAGTTGCCACGGCGCCAGGGTTGTCACCCGGAAAAGTTGGCGGCCCGATGAACAAATATCAGTGCGATCAATCCGCGGGAATCTGTATTCGCGCGCCCGCATCGTTCACTGCCAGCCCTATAAGGACAACTCCTTCGTGATTGGAATCCAGATGTACTATCCCACCGGCGACTGGACGGCGCGCGAAGCAAATAAGTCCAGCTGAGCGTTGAAATAAAGTCAAGCTGATCATCCGAAAAGGAAAGTTCGCAGAAATCCGCGCGAACGCTTTATTGCTTTGTGGCAACCTGCCTGGATTCATTGCGCGGCGCGTTCGCTTGCAGGACACGCACAAGATGGCGCCCCGTACGAGGAACCGCTACTCTGCCGCTCAATAGGATGGTTTTTGCGCTTATCTTGTGGCCGTAAATCCGCTCATTTGCTTTTTTGTCCTGGCGAAGCGTGGAACCTTCCAGCGAAATGCCCGCAAACAATCCGCGGGAGCGGGAATAGCTGAGAATCTCGGCGCGCATCCAGAGGTCGGTGTTCGCGGAAGCGTCCCGGCCTACGGGGCCGGCGGCGGCGGATGCATCTCCTCCCAACTTGATCCTGCTGCTTAGAATGGATCCCACTCCCTTCTGGTTCATCACTAACAGAATCAGGTCGGTCGCCTCGCCGCCAATTTGCATTCCGATGCTGTCGCCCTCAAGGGCGTACATGGCGGGAGCGCCCCAGGGTCCGTTGAACGCCTTGCCCGTGCGGCAAACCATCGCTCCGCGTCCGTACTCCTTGCCCATGCCGAAGGCCACCTTAAGGACCGAAGGGAACACGATCACGCACTCTGCCTTGTCCAGGACTTGCCGGGGCATATTATCCGGGATGTTCAGGACTTCCTGCATGACCAAGCCGCAGTTTTCCAGGCGTTTTTGTTCTTTCGTGGCGGCGTATACCGCGCCGCCTGCAAGCGTGAGACACACTCCAATTACTAGAGACCGCTTCATTGTTGACCTCGATGGGCAGGAATACCGCGCTAACCTTGGACGTCGGTCGCGTTTCTGATCGTTTTCCCTGCAATACGATCCTAGGCGGCATCGCTTCGCACGTCTGTCCACTTGTACACAGTTCCACCAAAAGTGAATGCCGGGGGACGGAGCCAAGTATTTCAGGCAACGGCGGAAATTTATGCAGGTGGACCCGAGACGCAGTAAAAGCAGCCCGGCGAAACATGGACCACAACTCTGGCTCCATGCTTTTCTCCTTTCCTCGTGGCTCTGCTATCATGGGCCTCTGTAGCCATGCGGCCCGATCGCATTCCGCTCTTTCCTCTGAACGTCGTACTTTTCCCCGGCGAAGAGCTTCCCCTGCACATTTTTGAACCGCGCTACCGGCGGATGGTACGCGAGTGCCTGGACGCCCGAACTCCATTCGGCATGCTGCTGGCGATGGATGACGGTGTAACCCACGTCGGCTGCACCGCGGAAATTCTGGAAGTGGTGAAACGCTACCCGGACGGGCGGATGGATATTCTCACCGTCGGACGCGATCCCTTTCGAGTTGTCGAGCTATTCACCGAAGATCCCCTGCTCGAAGGGCAAGTCGACTACCTGGAGGACCGCGAGGCCCCTGTCGAAACCCACTGCAAGCGCAAGCTGGTCGAGGAATATGAAACCTGCCACACCCTGCTGTTCGACAGCATGCCCCGCAACATGGAAGAAGCCGCCGATGGCGAACTTTCCTACGCAATTGCCTCCACTCTGCCCATCGAATTGCTGTGCAAGCAGCAGCTTCTCGAACTCCGCACGGAGCGGGAAAGGCAGGAACGCCTGCTCAGGTACCTGTGCGACTGGGCGCCGCATCTACTTAAAGAGAAGGCAATGCGGCAAAGTGCCGGAAGCAACGGGCACGGTTTGAATTAGCAGTGCGCGGACTATCGCGAGTGGTTCGCAGACAGGGGCCCCATGACGCCAAGTACCTCAGCGCATTCCGCAGGACATCCGAAGCCGCGCACCATCGGCGAATTGAAGCGCATTCCAGACTTTGATTCGCGTTCCGCCGGCGTTTCCGTCAAAAATGAAATCCGCCGCAACCTGCTGCGGGCCATCGAGCGCAACCAACCGCTATTCCCGGGCGTGCACGGCTACGAAGACACGGTGATTCCGCAGATCGTCAATGCCCTGCTTTCTCGCCACAATTTTATTCTGCTGGGCTTGCGCGGCCAGGCGAAGAGCAGGATCTTGCGCGGACTGCTGCAGTTTCTGGACCCGGAAATTCCAGTGATTGCCGGCTGTGAAATCAACGACAACCCGCTGCAGCCCATTTGCCGCGGCTGCCGCGAACGGGTTGCCGCCGAGGGCGATAATACGCCGATCAACTGGCTGCCTCGCGATCAGCGCTACGTGGAAAAGCTGGCTACACCGGACGTGACGATTGCCGACATCATCGGCGACGTGGATCCGATTCGCGCCGCACGCGGCGGACGCGATCTTTCGGACGAATTGACGATTCACTATGGACTGCTGCCCCGCGCCAACCGCGGGATCTTCGCCATCAACGAGCTTCCCGACTTGGCCGGGAAAATTCAGGTCGGATTGTTCAACATCATGCAGGAAGGCGACATTCAGATTAAGGGCTACCCGCTGCGTCTGCCGCTTGATGT
Organism: Candidatus Limnocylindrales bacterium; assembly: GCA_035577585.1. Taxonomy (GTDB): domain Bacteria; phylum Acidobacteriota; class Terriglobia; order Acidiferrales; family UBA7541; genus Acidiferrum. The sequence continues at coordinate 1,404 of DATLVJ010000453.1, read as the reverse complement.
GCTGCTGGTTTTTTCCGCGAACCCCGAAGATTACACCGCGCGCGGAAAAATCATCACGCCCCTGAAAGACCGCATCGGCGCCGAGATTCGAACGCACTATCCTTCGACCGTCGAAGAAGGCATCGCCATCACTACGCAAGAAGCCTGGACGGCCCGCGACTCCGGTATCAGCGTCGAAGTGCCGGATTACCTGCGCGAAGTGGTGGAAGAAATTGCGTTTCAGGCGCGCGAGGACAAGCGGGTGGACCGGCGCTCCGGCGTCAGCCAGCGGCTCCCGATCTCCACGCTCGAAAGCCTGGTGAGCAGCACGGAACAGCATGCCGCGCGCGCCGGGGAGCGCCACGCCGTTGCTCGAATCGCCGATCTTTACGCTGCCCTTCCCTCGATCACGGGGAAAATGGAACTGGAGTACGAAGGCGAACTAAAGGGTGCGGAAGTCATCGCGCGCGAATTGATTCGCACCGCGGTCGGCCGCGTTTTCTCCAAATACTTCGGCGAAGTCAGCTTTCAACCGGTTGTGCAGTGGTTCGAAGCCGGCGGCGAGCTGAAGATTCCAGACCTTCTTGCCACCAGCCAGCGCTACCAACAACTCGCCAAGGTGCAGGGTTTGCTGGAGCATTTGTCGAAGCTCGGCGTAGCCGACCGCAAGCACGAAGCGCAGGCTGCGGCGGCGGCCGAGATGATTCTGGAAGGCCTTTGGGCGCACCGACGAATCGGCCGCAGCGAAGAGCGCGGCTTCTACGCGGAAAAGCAGCGCGCGCCGGAACCGCGGGAATCCGTCAGCAGGCCGCGGCGAAATTATAACTGACGACCCGACGAAGGGTCGTCATCCTGAAGCCCGCGCACTTTGCGGGCTGAAGGATCTCAACCCGGCAACGAAACAGTCATGACCGGTCTTTAGACCGGCCATCCAAGCAGCAAAGCAGTACGAGGGCCACGCAATGAAAGTAATCAAATACGGAAAGTATGTAGGAGAACCGGCCGACGCCGTCGACCTCGACGAACTGATGAAGCGCCTGGGCGATTTCCTGCTGCAGAGCGGCTTTGAATCACAGTTCTACGGACTTTCCGAGTTGGACGCCTCCCATTCGATGGAAGCTTTGCGCGAAGCGATTCTCCGCGCGCTGCAGGAGGGCGATCTCTTCCCCGAAGACGCCATGAGCGATGAACTGCGCGAGATGCTGCAGGATCCCGGCGCGCTGAACAATGAAGAGGTTCGCGACCTGATCAACAAATTGGTCGAACGCATGGGGCAGGAAGGCTTTATCAATCCTCAGCAACCTCCGCAGGTGACACCGCCTCCGCAAAACACCCCCGGCGGAAGCTTGGGCCAGCCTCGGGACACCGACACGGAAGCGCGTTTCGAAATCACGGACAAGGCCATCGATTTTCTTGGATTCAAAA
>DATLVJ010000452.1:0-10022 GCA_035577585.1 Candidatus Limnocylindrales bacterium | reverse complement strand
CCAATGAACTAGGCGCGGGCGACGGGCTCAACACCGGCGGCTTCGTATTCAACGCGCCGAATCCGAATACAGTAAACACATATACGACGAGAGTGGATTACAACATCAATGCGAACCAAAAACTGTATACGAGGTTTACGTTTTTCAACGTGCATGCAATTGTCGGCGGCTTGAGTTCCATTCAATTCCCGGGTGATCCCATCACAAACCCCGCCATCAACACAGATCGTGCCTGGGTCATCGGGCACAACTGGGTGATCAGCCCGACGCTCGTCAATACGTTTGTGTACGGCGAATCTCGCGCAGAATTCAGCGGCATAGCGAGCCTGACGGGCGCCGCTGCCCCTGGGCCGGATCTGGGTGTCTACGCAGGGCTGAACTGGCTCTTCCCGACAGGAATTACCGCTCCGTACGCGCGGCCTGGTGGTAATGCCTCCCTCAACCCGTTGCCCACTTTCCGCGACGATGTTTCCTGGCAAAGAGGAAAACATTCGTTTCAATTCGGCGGGGTTTATCGCCCCATCCGGACACGAAACCTCCTGGTGAACAATATTATATTCACCAATCAGGGATTGGTCACCAACCTGAGCACACTCGACGGAAGCCTGCGGCCGGCCAATATTCTCAACGATCCGAATGGCATTGCCCCTTCCAACTGGGACGGAATCTTTACCAGTCTGGTGGGCCTTGACGGCTTGCAATTCAACGTATTCAACTACGACAAAACCGGAAACGTGATTACGCCCGGCGCAGGGGCGCGGCGGGATTACCGCTACTATGAGACGGAAGCATATGCGCAAGACACATGGAAAGTCCGGAGAGACCTAACCGTGACTTTCGGGCTTCGCTATGGCAATGACTCGGTGCCTTACGAATCAAACGGCTACGAATCCACCGCCAACGTGCAGTTGAGCACTCTGCTGGCGACACGCGCCCGGAACGCAGCGAACGGGGTTGCCGACTTCAATTCGACGCCGATTCTGACCTACGATTTGGCCGGCAAAGCGAACAGCGGAAGCCGTTCACTCTATCAAAGTAATCCGTTGAATTTCTCTCCCCGCCTTGGCGTGGCGTGGAATCCCGGATTCAAGGAAGGCGTACTGGGAAGCATTTTTGGGGAACACAAGACGGTGGTGCGCGCGAGCGCGGCGCAGATCTATGATCACACGGCGCTGAGCACGATTAACTTCATTCAAGATCAATCCAGCTATATTTTCTCCGGCAACACGGTTTTTTCCGCGAATGCCGGGACCCCGGAGCAGCTATTTGCCATCTCACCGCGGTTTGTCAACGCGGATACCGCGGCAGTCAACATACCCACACCGCCATTCCAAAAAACAGTCGCGCCATTTACCGGGGATCAATGCCCGCCGTCCTTCCCTGTCTGCGGTACGGTGTTCAATCAGTTTGGGAATTATGTAATCGATTCCCACTACAAGACGCCGTACTCCCTGGCATATTCGCTTGGCGTCCAGCGAGAGCTGCGCGGAGGTTTCCAGATCGAAGCGGATTATGTGTTGCGTCTGGGGCGGAGGCTGGGTGCGTTGGCGGATGGCGGCCAGATTTTCAACTTCGTCGATCCGGGCTCGAAGCAAAGTCTCGAGACCGCGGTCACGAACCTGGAAGTGGCTGCGCGGAACAATGTGCTGGTAACCCAGATTCAGCCCCAACCCTTCTTTGAGAACCAGATGGCGCTGGCAGGGGTCAATTGCGCCCCCTTTGCCAACTGTACGCAATTCGTTTATGCCGGCACCTCGACACTTCAGTCGCCGACGCAAACGGGAAACCTGAACTTGCAGCAAGGCAATCTGAATGGCCTGATTCGGGGCCTTGTGCAGGCCGCGCAACTCCCCCCAAACGTGGGCTTCACGTCGCAGTTTGTCAGCAACTACTACCTATCCAACAAATCGTATTCGGATTACAACGGGTTGATCCTGATACTGCGAAAGAAACTCTCCCAAGGCGTGCAGATGGATTTCAACTATACGTATTCGCACTCGATCGACAATTTCTCCGCTATTTCCCGAAACAATGGGAATCCGTTTAACAACGCGCAATCCGTGCTTTGCGATGCAATCAACCTCGGAACCTGCAAAGGAAATTCCGAGTTTGACGTCACCCACCAGATCTCGACCGATGCCGTCTATGACTTGCCATTCGGCAGGGGCAAAGCGTTTGGACGCGAAAGCAGCCGCTGGCTGGATGAAATCATCGGCGGCTGGCAAGTGTCGGGAATTTATACCTGGCGGACCGGATTCGCCTTCCCGGTGCTCAGCAACGCATCCACCACCACGTTTGGAAATTCTGCCTATGCGATTTTTAACGGAAACATGTCCGCGCTGCAGGTGGATCCACACACGGATCCCAATCTCAGCAATCATGGAATCCAACTGTTCAAGAATCCGACAGCGGCATTGGCGGCGTTTTCCGCGCCTCTGGGGCTGCAGACGGGCAGCCGCGACGAGTTGCGAGGTCCGCGTTTTTCGAATGTGGATCTCGCGGTCGTCAAGAACTTCCCCGTGCTGCATGAGAGATACAAACTCCAATTCCGAGCGGAAGCCTACAATGCGTTCAACCACCCCAACTTCGCGTTGCCAGCGTCCATAAATATCAACGCTACGAATTTCGGTCTGATCAATTCGACAACTTCCACATCGGGAGATCAGGCTGCCCGCGTTTTGCAATTCGCACTTCGATTTGACTTTTAAGGGGCGGATGCGTGGGGATAGAAAGAGAGGATGCCGGCCGGCATCCTCTCGCTTTTCGGAGCCGATCTGATGGGACCGCGAGCCACGTTCGTTTCCGGGCAAACGATAGCACGAACCCGCGCGGCAGAAAGGTGCGGCGCCGGGGTTGCGGGAAGACTGCCTAATTGTTCAAGTTTTTAAGGTGAGCCAAGCGGAACGGCGAACCGAGGTTTTGCCGCAACTCGGTCCAGTGTTGCTCGGGAATGGACAGAAAGACTTCCACCACCTTGGGATCGAACTGTGTGCCGGCACAGCGGCGTATCTCTTCCCGGGCGTGAGACATCGGCAGGGCTTTGCGGTAAGGACGATCGCTGATCATGGCATCCATCGCGTCGGCAATCGAGAAAATGCGAGCCCCGAGCGGAATCTGTTCGCCGCGCAATCCACGGGGATAGCCGGTGCCGTCAAAGAATTCCTGGTGGGCCAGAACGATCTCCGCCGCGTCGCGAAGGAACGGGATCTTGGTCAGCATGTTGAAACCGATCTCGCAGTGCGTGCGCATGATGGTTCTTTCGTCGTTGTCCAGCGGGCCCGGCTTTCGAAGGATCATGTCCGGAATGGCCATCTTGCCGATATCGTGGAGAAAAGCGGCGCGGGCGAGCACGGGCAAATAGGGAAGCGGAACGGGAACGGCTTTGGCGATGGAAATGGTGAAAGCGGTGACGCGCTGGCAATGGCCTTCGGTTTCCGCGTCCTTCAAGTCCAAGGCGCTGCCGAGCGCTTCGAGCGTGTCGTCGTAAGACTGTTCCAGCTGCGTAATCGCGACGGTGAGCTGCTGGGTCCGTTCGTCCACCTGCTGCTGCAGGTTTAACTGGTAGCTCTTGTTTTCCAGCACCAGTCGCCGGTGTTGCAGGGCGCGCCCAACTCCCAGGAACAGCTGATCTTTTTCAAAGGGTTTCAGGATGTAATCGTAGGCGCCGCGGCGGATGGCCTCGAGCGCGGTGGAGATGTCGTGGATGGCAGTGACCATGATTACGGGCACTTCGGGGTCATGGTTGCGCAACCAATCGAGGAGTTTGATGCCGTCCATCTCCGGCATAATCATGTCACTCAGAACGAGGTCCGGCGTCTGCCGACGCACACACTCCTGGGCGGCTCGGCCGTTGCTTACCGCGGTGCAGCTGTAGCCGCGGGATTCCAGCATCGTCGAGACAACTTCGCGAATGGCTTCCTCGTCATCCACAACCAGGATGTGTTCCAGGTCCACGGTGGTTTATCTCCCAAGCAGCATTATACGGGACGGCACATAGCCTTTGTGGTGCTATTGCCCAGTAAGAAAATAGCGTGTTAGCGTCAAGCCAGCAGGGGTGTCGTTGCTTCGCAATACCGAAGGAACACGATACCTATTTCATATTCAAGTGAAGCTGACCCCGAGGAGGGGCCGCTGTGATCGCGACGCAAGGCATCCAAGGAATCGCGTTCTTCGAGGCTACGGCTTGCCTGACCCTGCTTGTGTTGTTCGCCCACCTGAAACGCGATAATCCGGGCATTTTTTACAAAATTTGGGTGTTTGGGTGGATCTGCCTGACGCTTGCGTCGTTCAGCGAGCTGGGCTTTTTTTTCGGCTATGCTTCCGGGTTGCATATCGTTGCTACAGGATTCGGGATTGCGGCGCTGGTACTGTTTCTCGCTTCAATCGTGCAGCTGACCCTGGGGCAGAATCGTTTCTTCTGGCCCATGATGTGGCTCGCGGTCCTGATGGCTTTGACCGCCGGGTATTATCAGGAGAAAGCAGGTGCGTGGGGGCAAGCGCGCTGGGAGAGCAGCATCCTGGAAAGCATGATCTGCCTGGCTTCGGGGTGGCTGCTGTGGCGAGCAGCGAGTTCGATTCGAGGACATGGGACGAAACTTCTGGCCGGCGCATTCACGCTGCTGGCACTGAACAACATCAACCGGCCTCAGTGGACGAGCGGCGAAATTCAGCTGCTGCGTTTTGCGTTTGACCATTTCCTGAACGCGAGCCTGGGCATCGGAATGATCGTGCTCTTGCTGGAAGCGGCGCGGACCCGTTCGCTTGAAATCAGCGAAAAGATGCGCCAGTTCACGCTGTTAACAGCTTCCAGCAGCCAATCGCTGGCATTGCCAATTATGCTGCAGCAGGTGCTGGGGCAAATTACCAGCAGCCTTGGAGTTTCGCACGGCATCATCCGGCTAAAAGAGGGAGAGGCCGAAGCCGCGGAATTTGTTTGCCGGGCGTCGGTGGGGTACTCGGAAACTTATTTGAAGCAATTGGAACGAATGGCGGCATCCTCTCCAGCGTTGCAGGCCATGATTCAGGAAGACTACCGGGTGACCCGATTTGAAGAGGAGAAGGATTCCAAATTGCGTCGAGCCATGGCCGACACTGGAATCACACAACTGATCAGCGTGCCGCTGCGCGGGAAAAAGGGCGTGGTGGGACTGTTGAACGTTGGCGCACTTCCGGGCAAGCGTTTTCACGAGGATGAGTTGACCTATCTGGTGAATGTGGCGAGTTTTCTGGGAACGACGGTCGAGAACGTAAATTTGTTCGAGCAGATCAAGACAGTTCAGCAGCAGTGGGTGTATACGTTTGACTCGATTGGCGACCCGATCATGGTGCATGACAGTGAAGGGCGCATCGTGCGGGGAAATTTGCGGCTGGCCAATCTGCTTGGCAAGGACTTTGCTTCGGTGGTCGGACGCTCGGTGAGCGAACTGTTCAGCCCGAGAGCCGCAGTTTTCAAAGTGTGCCCCTACTGCGAAGGGTGTTCCGGCGACGCGGATGCTCCCGATCCCTGGCTGCAGGGATTTTTTCTGGCTTCCAATTCGGATTTTTCCGATCCGGCAGGGCGCAAGCTGGGGACCATTCACGTTCTGAAAGACATCACCGAACGCAAGAAGGCGGAGGAAAAATACAGGAATCTGGTGGCGAGCGTTCAAGAAGGCGTGTTCATCTCCACTTTGCAAGGACGCTTTCTGGATTTCAACGATGCGTTGATGCGCATCGTGGGTTACGAGAGCCGCGATGAACTCCTGGGGGTTGATATTGCGCCGACGCTGTTTGTGAATCCGCAGGAGCGCGAGCGGCTGAAACGGCTGCTGCAAGAACATAGCTCGGTGAACGATTTCGAATTTGAGATCCGCCGAAAGGATGGAGAGCTGCGGACCGTAAGCGAATCCTCCACGGCGATTCGCGATGCCGCGGGGAACGTAACGGCGTATCAGGGATTCCTGCTGGATGTGACGGAACGACGGAGGGCAGAACAAGAGATCCGGCGCCGGAATCGCGAGCTGCTGGTGCTGAACTCCATTGGCGAAACCCTGGTATCTTCGCTCGATCTTCACGACTCATTGCAACGGACGCTTCGCCAGATTCTGGAATTATTCAGCATTGATGCCGCTTCGCTTTACCTGTTTGAGCCGGATGGACTGTCGTTGCGCCGTGTAGCAGCGGTGGGGCACCGGTCGGAATTCGCGAAGAATTTCCCGCTGCTGCCGGTTCCCCCGGAACTGATTCAACAGATCCGCGCAGTGAGGGCCCCGTTTCTTTCGGCGCAAGGGCTCCCACTTCCCGGGTTGGTTGCGGACCTCCGGAAAAAAGAGCAAATCGAGTCCGCGTACATCGTTACGTTGTGGTCGAAAGACAGAATCGTTGGGGGCCTGGTGGTGGGAAGCCGCGCGCCGCGGGAATTCTCCGCCCCCGATATCAGCCTGTTGATAGCAGTCGGGAGCCAGGTTGCCAGCGCGGTGGAACGCAGCCAGCTTTACGAAGAAACCCGGCAGGCCTACGAAAACCTGCGGCGTACACAGGAGCAGTTGTTGCACAGCGAAAAGCTTGCGGCAGTGGGGCAATTGATTTCCGGCGTGGCGCACGAACTGAACAATCCGCTGACGGCAATCCTTGGTTACAGCCAATTACTGGAATCGAGCGGGCAAGTGGGACCGCTGGCGCTGAGTTACTCAGAGAAAATGTACAAGCAGGCGCAACGCACTCATCGAATTGTACAGAACCTGCTGAGTTTTGCGCGGCAGCACAAACCTGAGCGAATCCCGGTCGCCGTTAACACGGTGATGGAGGAAACGCTGACTTTGCGCGATTACGATCTGAGGATGAACCAGATCCACGTCCATCTGGAACTTTCGAAGGATCTCCCGCTGATTCCCGCGGATCCGCATCAGATGCAGCAGGTATTCCTGAACCTGATCAACAACGCGGTTGACGCAATTCTGGAACATTCGACGCAAGGTGAAATCTGGGTGAAGTCCGGGGTGGACGAAAAATTCATCTTCGTGGAATTCACGGATAGCGGCCCGGGCGTGAAAGATCCGTCGCGGGTGTTTGATCCCTTCTATACCACCAAGCCGGTGGGCAAAGGAACAGGCCTGGGGCTGAGCATCTGCTACGGAATTGTCACCGAGCATGGCGGCACGATCCGAGTGAAGAATGCACCATCGCGAGGAGCGAGTTTTCGAATTGAGTTGCCCATGCAGTTCGATGCGAAGGCGCCACAGTTGACGGAAGCGACGCTTATCCGGTCATAAAAAGGGAAGGACAGTCGGGAGGCCGCTCAAAAGCCGCCGATATTTTCGTCGCCGGAGCCGGTAGGGTTGGCAGTTCGCATCGCGGCTTCGGCGATGCGAGTGGAAGCAAAGTCCAACTGCCGTGCGACGGAGATGGCCATGCCCGAGAGCATGGCAAACCCCGAGAAGGGTTGAAGGCCAAGGCGGAGTTTCCATCGGAGGAAGGCGCAATTCACGGCAAAAGCCAGGCTAAGCCTCCACCGTTCCATTTCCTCAATTCCGATAGCCTCCGGAGACATGACCGCCAGTAGCCGCGAAATCTCGATCAACTCCTGAAATTCTTCCTGAAGCTGATTCAGATAGTTGAGCGCAATCTGGCGACGCTGGCGGCGAAGAGTTTGCATGAGTGCCAGTTGGCCGGTGTCCCGGAGATATTCGGTATCTTCCGGCTGGAGCGCATTAACGACCTGCGAGATGCGCAAACAATGCCGGGATCTGGAAAGCGCCTCAAAAACATCGAGCGGAGGCCGGACCGGGCCTGCCGGGGGGCGCAGGGCCCATGCGAGCAACGCAACCAACAGGAGGGCGAACAAGATGAGCAGGATGACGGCGAGGCTCATGAACGCCGGTCCTTGACGCGGAAGAACTGGATGAGTTGGCGGTTAAGCAAGTAGAGGCGGGTGTTCACTTCGGCGGTGAGCTTTCCGTGAAGCTCGGGGGGAATTTCTGGCGCAGGGACAACTTCTTCGGATTCCGAGTACTGGGTAACCGCCGTAGTCCAGAGCAGCAGGCTGGCGATAAATGCAAAGATGCCGAGGAAATTCCAAAGCACGGCATACTCTTGAAGAACATTCTCGAGCAAAGAGTAGTTGACGACGTAGAAAATGGAATAGAGGCACAATCCCACGGCCAGAGAGCGCTGCAAAGGGCTGACGGGAAGCCGGTAGTAACGCGCAAACATCAGCATGGTGACAATCACAGCCGCCATCGCCAGTTCCAGTCCGCGGACTCCGTTCATGATCAGCCATTGCCACTGACCCTTGGATAGCAGCAGATCGTAGGCGAATACGGATGCCGCGACGCCAAGCAAAATCCGGCGAGCCAACGCCCAGATGCCGATGTAGCCGGAGAGCACTTTGCGCGCGAGTTCGATCAGGACCAGTGCCCGGAGGAATACCACTAACCCCTGCGTCAACCAAGCGATCTTCCAGGTGGTTAACTTGTCGAAATTTCCGGCTCGGTAGAGTGCGGCCACCGCGATGCTTTGAAGTATGGTGGAGAGGAGATAGGCGAAAAAGACAGGATAGACCCGGCCAAGCTTGCGGCGCAGAAGCTGGGCGAACAGTCCTAATTCCAGCGCGGAGGTGAGCGCCCAAGCTGCGGTCTGAAGTTGAAGGGGTCCGACCATACGAAGGCAACGCTACCATAACTTAACTTGCCGGTAAATAGTCGAAACCCCTTAAACGATCGCAAAATGGGGCAACGTATTGGAATTTTCTTAGGGTGCGCCGCCTTGGAATCCCAGTCGCGTCAGGAAAGCGTCTGCTTCGGAGGCGGTGGAGTTGGCGGGGGCAGTGGGACCCCGTCTGCAATCAGGACCGTACCGAGTTTCGGGCCTGGCGGGATCGGAGGCGGCAGCGGAACTCCATCTGCGGTCAGGACAGCGGTGTTCTTCGGAGGCGGTGGAGGCAAAGGCACGCCATCCGCGACTTGGTTATGATCCCAGCCAGCTCCGCCAGCTAGCCGGGAGTTGACCGGAACGGCGATGGAAAGTACGATTAAAGTTGTTGAAAGCGTAATTTTCAGGATGAGAAACTGATTCTTCATGGGACCCTCCTGGCAGCGAAGGGTGGCCCAAAGCTGAACGGTAGCTGTACTGGCGATGAAGAAGTTCCGCTGGCGGAACTTCTCCGCGCGAAGGAGCCCCGATTCAGGAACAACTTCGCATCCACCGTCAGATCCTTTACGACTTGGCCCTGCATTACCTTGAGCCGCTAACGGGGAGTTTTGCCCGGCTGGCGTATCTTGCGAGCCTCAAGAACCCATCCACTCAGATCTATGCGCACGAACGTTTATCGGCGGTCTACGGGCGTGAGCCGGTGGGAGAAACGCTGATTAAGTGTCATGAGGAATTATTTGAAAGACTGCTGGAGATGCCTCTGGCGAAACAGGAGGAAGACTTGCGCCAGTTCGTGGAAACGCTCCCGGAGGGAGCTCAAGAAGGAATCCGGGTCTGCCGAGGGCGGATCGAAGAGTTGATTCCAGTGGCGGCGCCCGAATATCTCAAGGAACTTTTTCGATCCAATCTGAATGCACTGCTCGAGTTGCTTCGCGAGCGCAATCCCAGGGCTCGCTCAAGTAAGTGATCACCCCAACGACTTTTCCCACAACTTCGGCCTCCGACGGAGTCCGCCAGGCTTCGGGCGGGCAATGCGAAAGCATGTGCGGCTGCATCAGCAGCCTGGATTTCAATTTCAGGAACCAGCCACAACGGTAACCCCCTCTGGTTTCCACAAAATACAGCGGGCGGTCATACTCGGAAGTCCAATCCTCCCCTTCAATACTCTTGACCGCGGTATCCACGACCACCATGCTACCGGGCCGAAGAATAGGGGCCATGCGGCGGTCCAGAAGACCGATGTATCCGTAGCGGAAACGGATGCTTGGCTCCGGCCTGAGGCCCGGGAAGTGGCACACGTTATCAGTTTGCTCGTTTAAGAGCCCAGTGGAGTCTGAGCCAGGTTTCGGGGTGGGCTGTGGATTCAACGCATAGTTCACGGGAAATTCATGCAG
>DATLVJ010000451.1:0-19868 GCA_035577585.1 Candidatus Limnocylindrales bacterium | reverse complement strand
CACCTCGATGGTTCAGAACACCTGCTCACTCCCGAAAAAGCCGCGGAAATCCAACTTGCGCTCGGCTCCGATATTGCGATGGTCCTCGACGAATGCATCGAAACCCCCGCGCCTCGAAACATCGCCGAAGCCGCGCTGAAGCGCACGACGGACTGGGCCAGGCGCGCGCGCCAATATTTTCTGCAGCAAGCGCAGCAAAACGGAGAACCGGCGCAGTGGCAGTTCGGCATCGTGCAGGGCGCTACGTTTCCGGACCTGCGGCGGGAAAGCGCGCGGCAACTGCTGGAACTCGATTTCCCTGGCTACGCCGTCGGCGGCCTCGCCGTTGGCGAACCGCACGAAACGACTTGCGAAATGACCGCCGAAGTGACCGCGCTCCTGCCGAAAGACCGCCCGCGCTACCTGATGGGAGTCGGCCGGCCGGAACAAATCGCCGATTACGTCGCGCGCGGCATCGACATGATGGATTGCGTGCTACCCACACGCGCGGCGCGGCATGCGTGCCTCTACACCAGTGAAGGCCGCGTGCTCATCAAGAACGCGCGCTACATCGAAGACCAGCGCCCGATCGATCCTCGCTGCACATGCGCGGTCTGCAAGCGTTACACGCGCGCTTATCTTCGGCATCTCTTCGCCGCCGGAGAAATCACCGCGGCTATCCTCGCGACCCACCACAATGTCCACTTTTACCTTGACATAATGCGGCAAATCCGAGAGGCTATCAGTTTTGGACAACTTGCAAATTTCGCATCAGAGCTGCGCGCGTGTTATCAGGCGGGCCCGGCCTGAAGCGAACCGCCCGGGACGCGCGTAAGGCGTTCGAGGGCGCGGGCGACCCGCACAAGCCGAGTCTCAGCAGGAGAATCGAGCGGGAAGGGAAGCGGGAACTCACCCGCTGGAGAATGGTATTCTCTCCTTCCGGTTCGGGATGCGTGACGCAGGTTGCGTCAACGGGTCCAATCAGGAAAATTCGGAAAGGCATGGAATAATTCGGAACATGAATCTGGCAGCACTGTTTTTCTGGCAAGCCGGCGGCGCCGCGGGGCTCGGCGGTTTTTTGATTCCCCTCGGCCTGATGTTCGGGATCATGTATTTCCTGGTGATTCTGCCGCAGCAGCGGCAGCGCAAGAAAGTGCAGGAGATGCTGGCGGCGGTGAAAAACGGCGATAAGGTCATCACCAACGCGGGCATCTACGGCACCATCAACGGCATGGACGGCGACACCGTGATTCTGAAGATCGCCGATAATGTAAAAATCCGCATCGCGCGGGCAGCGATTGCTCAGGTGGAGGCATCCGACGATGCGAAATAACTCCATGAGCCGCCTGACTTCGCGCTTGATCTCTTAACCATGAACCCTAATCTGAAGTGGAAAGCTCTGTTCATCCTCGCAGTCATTCTGTTGTGCATCTATTCGGTGATCGGTTATCCGGACTTTCCCACGTCGCTCACCGCGCTCAAGACCAACTTCGAGCACCAGATCAAGCTCGGCCTGGACCTGCAGGGCGGCACGCATTTGATCCTCCAAGTGCAGGTGCAGGAAGCCATCGCGCAGGAGACCGACCAGACGGTGGATCGCCTGACGACGGAATTACGCTCGAAGAATATTCGTTACGACGAAGTGCGCCGCGCTGACGATACGCACATCCTCGTTCGCAATATTCCCTCCGATCAGGTTTCGCAGTTCCGCGACGTGGTGCGCCAACCGCAGTACGAAAACCTCTGGGACCTGGGAACCGCGCCGGGCGAACCGAATGGCTTTCTGCTTACGTTGCGTCCCGGCGCCATCGCGGCGACCCAGGAAACCACGATGAACCAGTCGCTGGAGACCATCGAGCGCCGCATCAACGCCCTGGGCCTGACCGAACCCACGATTCAATTGCATGGCCGCAAGGACAACGAAATTCTGGTGCAACTCCCCGGCGAAGGCGACCCGGAACGCGCCAAGGGCGTCATTCAAGCTGGTGGACAATTGGAATTGATGTTGTTGGTGGATCCCACACCATATCCTTCCCAATCGGAAGGGCTGGCGCGGCATGGCGGCATTCTGCCTCCGGGAACAGAACTTCTGAAGGAACGCCCGGAATCGCACATCCGCCAGAATCCCAACGACACCAGCGAGAACTGGTATCTGGTACAACGTCCCCCGGCGGTCACCGGGCGCGACCTTCGCAGCGCCACGGAAAACCGCAACGCGGATATGCCGGGACAATGGCAGATTAACTTCGTGCTTTCGAACGAAGCTGCCAAGCGCTTCGGTCCCTTCACCGAGCAGAACCGTGGCCGGCAAATGGCTATCGTCCTGGAGCATCAAGTTTACTCGGCGCCCACAATCCAGAGCCGTATCGAGGACCAGGGCCGCATCGACGGTAACTTCAGCCAGGAGCAGGCTCACGATCTGGCGTTGGTGCTGCGCGCCGGCGCATTGCCCGCCTCGATTAAGTATCTGGAAGAGCGCACTGTTGGACCATCGCTCGGAGCCGACTCCATCCGCCACGGCGTGCAAGCCTCCATCCTCAGCTTGGTCGTGGTGATGATCTTCATGGTGGTCTACTACCGTTCATCGGGCACGAACGCCGTGCTCGCCCTGATCATCAACCTGGTCATTCTTCTGGCGGCGCTGGCCATGTTTGGCGCTGTTTTGACCCTGCCAGGCATCGCAGGCGTGATTCTGACCATCGGTATGGGTGTGGATTCGAACGTTCTGGTCTTCGAGCGCATCCGCGAAGAGTTGCGTAACGGCAAATCATCGGCAGCCGCGGTGGATGCAGGATTCTCCAAGGCGTTTGTCACCATCATCGACACGCACGTAACCACGGTGGTCTCGGCCTTTTTCTTGTTTATCTTCGGAACCGGCCCCATCAAGGGCTTTGCCATTACCCTGACCATCGGCTTAATCGCCAACGTCTTTACCGCGATCTATGTGTCCAGGACGATTTTCCAATACCACCTTGGCAAGATGGATCGCCAGGCCGAACTGAGCATCTAGGTACAGCCTGTTGGTTCCGGTACTACTCCATCTTTTGGGGGCTGGGAACAAACAACAAGATGGTGGAGTCTAAAGAAGGGAAGCGCGAAACGGCATGATCGAGCTCTTTAAACAGCCCAATCTCGACTGGATGGGTAAGGCTAAGTATTTCTTCGCCTTGAGTGGCATTTTGTTGCTCCTCGGCTGGGCCTCTATTTTTCTGAGGGGCGGCATCAAGTACGGCATCGATTTCCGGGGTGGCACCGACGTGGACGTACGTTTTGCCAAAGCGCCCGACGTTGAACAACTCCGGAACGGCCTGCGCGCGCAGGGCTTGGGTAACAGCGAGATTCAAAGCATCAGTGATATTGCCAACCCGAATTCCAACGAAGTGCTGATTTTTGTGGCGCAAGTTGGAGAGGGAGATCAGGCGCTCGATGAAGCCAAGGCCAAAGTGCTCAGCGCATTAAATGCCACGTTCGGTGTTTCCAGCACCGGCAAGCAGGATTTCAATGCTGCCACACCAACTTCCCTGGCGAAGTATTTGGTGGAGAAAGATCCGCTGACGCTTTCAGTGGCTGCTGGCGACAAATACCAGCAGCTGGCAAGAGCGATTCTCGCCTATCGCGACAAAGACATGAACGGCGTCCTCACAAACCTTGACGACCTCGCCAAGGTGAACGGTGTCACTCCGGCCGTGGTCGCGGCGCTTAAAGACGGTTTCTCTCCGGCTCCTTTCGCCATCCGCAACGCCGAAATCGTCAGCGCCAAGGTGGGTGGCGAGTTACGCAATCAGGCCATCCGAGTTACCCTCTATGCTTTGGCAGGCATGCTGGTATATATTGCATTCCGGTTCGAGTGGGTCTATGGAGCCGCGGCGGTTCTGGCGGTATTCCACGACGTCCTGATTACTCTGGGTCTGTTCAAGATTTTTGGATTTGAAATTTCGCTTACGGTCATCGCAGCATTGCTTACCCTGGTGGGTTATTCGATGAACGATACTATCGTCATCTTTGACCGCATCCGGGAGAACAGCCGCTTGCTGCGCAAGGAGCCGTTCGCGGACATTGTCAATACGTCGATCAATCAGACATTGTCGCGAACAATCCTGACCAGCGGATTAACTTTTCTCACCGTGCTCGTCCTGTTCCTGATGGGCGGCCAGGTGCTTCGGGCCTTCGCTTTTGCCCTGGTGGTGGGAATCGTGGTAGGAACGTACTCCAGTTTTGGTATCGCCGCTCCGCTGGTCGTCGCCTGGAATAATTGGCGGGGACACGGTGGAGTCGCAAGCACCGGAACCGCAGCCGGCAGCAGACCCCGGGGCAACGAGGGCGGGCAACCGCGCCTCGCGACTTCTGGGAGGAGGTAGTCGTCACCCATGTTTGAAGAAATGGTCGTATCCACTTCGACGAACACGAAAACGAACAAGCCCTGGACCGTTTTTATTTCCATGGCCGTTCAAGTTCTGTTCCTCGCCATCCTTATCCTGATTCCTTTGATTTATACGGAAGCGTTGCCGAAGACACTGATGTCTTCGATTTTGCTCGCACCGCCTCCTCCGCCTCCTCCGCCACCGCCGCCGCCTGCTGTGACGGTGATTCACAAGCCGGTTCAGCACTTGATGGACGCGGGGAAGCTGGTTCAGCCGAAAGCGATCCCCAAGGACCTCAAGACTATTAAGGAAGAGCCTGAGCCCGACATGGGCGGAATGGCTGGCGGCGTTCCCGGCGGCGTTGCTGGCGGATCCGCTGGCGGCGCGCTCGGCGGCGTGATTGGCGGCGCCGGAATCGCGCCCCCTCCCCCCAAAGTTACGCCAAAGCGCGTGACGGTCGGCGGCAACGTACAGGCCGCGCGCTTGGTCAACCGTGTTCAGCCTCTCTACCCGCCACTGGCGCGGCAGACGCGCATCAGCGGCACCGTTAAGCTCCACGCCATCATCGGCAAGAACGGAGCCGTCGAACAGTTGCAGGTGGTTTCGGGCCATCCACTCCTTGTGCAGTCCGCACTGGACGCTGTCCGGCAGTGGCGCTATCAGCCAACGCTGCTCAATGGCGATCCGGTCGAAGTGGACACCGAAATCGACGTGATTTTCTCTCTGGCACAGTAAGTTGTTCAACGGGGCGGCGCGGGTGTCGTGGGACGTGCGCGTCGGTCTGAGTCCGCAGTCGAATTAACTCACTTGTGGGTCCGGCTCGCCCGGCGCCCCTCGGAAATAAGGAGCAAACGAATGTTCGCAACTTTGTTTATTTACGCGGCGTGGCTGCAGGAGGCCACAACCTCATGGGACCTGCGTTCCATGTGGACCTCCATGGGGCTCCTCGCCAAGGTCGTAGTCGTTATCCTCTTCATCCTCTCGGTTTACTCGTTCGGCGTCATGATTGACCGCTTCCTGATGTACAACAACGCGCGCAAGCAGTCGCGCCTGTTCGTGCAGCAGGTTGCCGGCGCGCTCAAGGACGGCAAACTCGACGAAGCCATCGCGATCGCCGAGCGCAACAAGAAGAGCCACATCGCCAAGGTTGTCGCCACCGGTCTTTCGGAATTCCAGTCGGCTTCGCAACAGGTTTCCGACGCGGAAGTCATCGAAGCCGCGAAGCGCGGCCTGGAGCGCTCCGTTGCCATCGTGCACGCGGAAATGAAGCGCGGCCTCTCCGCCCTCGCCACCATCGGTTCGACGGCTCCGTTCGTCGGGCTGTTCGGCACGGTCGTCGGCATCTTGAACGCGTTTAAGGGCATTGAAAGCCAGAAGGCCACGGGTCTCTCCGCGGTCGCCGGCGGTATCGCTGAAGCGCTGGTCACCACGGCCTTCGGTCTGCTCGTCGCCGTGCCGGCCGTCTGGGCTTACAACTACTTCACCAACAAGGTGGAAGCCTTCGACGTGGAGATGGACAACTCCTCCATGGAGCTAATCAACTACTTCATCCTGCGCCGCGGCGCGACCAAGAAGTAACACGGAAGAAGGAATCCTATGGCTTATAAGCCGCAAGCCGGACCCCAGATGGCAGCTCCGAACGTGATTCCGATGGCGGACATCATGCTCGTGCTGCTCATCATCTTCATGGTGGTCACTCCCATGTTGCAGAAGACCCACCAGGTAGACCTGGCCTCGGCCAAGAATGCCCGGGATATGAAGGACGCCGACAAGGATGACGCGATCGTGGTTGCGGTCACCCGCGACGGCAGCCTCTACATGGGAAATACGAAGATCAAGAAGGAAGAAATCACCGGCACTGTCAAAGATCAGATCGCCAACAAGCTGGACAAGACGGTTTACGTCAAAAGCGATGCGCGCGCCAAGTACGGCGACGTCGTCGCTGTCGTGGATGAAATCCGGTCCGCGGGGGTCGACCAACTGGGCTTGCTTACGGACAAAACACAGACCGGGAGTCCCGCTAAACCTCCTACTCCTGAAGCGCCGGCTAATCCCGGCGACTAAGGACGCAGTAGCGATTTCGCTGTACGCTCATTCGTTTGCTGAAGTTCAGGCTCCGCGCCGGCTCCCACCCGGCGCGGCGGCCAAACTCCCAAAGGGGAGAGCGGCGGCTCGACAGGAGAACTCGCAATGGGGATGGATGTAGGTAACAGCTCAGGAGCAATGGCAACACCGAATATCGTTCCTCTCATCGATATTCTGCTGGTGCTCATTATTATTTTCATGGTGATCACGCCGCTGACGCCCAAGGGTATGGATACCCTGGTGCCGCAGCCCTCGCCGAACCAGCAGCAGAACCAGGAACTCGAGAACAAGACGGTCGTGGTCCAGGTTCTGAAAGGCGACAAGCTCAAGATCAACAACGAAGACGCCACTTGGGATTCTCTCGGACCGCGCATCGAGCAGGTGTTCAAGGATCGCGCCGAGAAAGTCGCCTTCATCAAGGGTGACAACGATGTCCTGTTCATGTCCGTCGCCCGCGCCATCGATATCATGCGCGGAGCGGGCATTGACAAGGTGGGTCTGATCACCGCCAAGCTCGAAGCAGGGCAGTAAACTCGTACTCGGTTTTCGCGCACGGATGTGGGAGTCCTCCTCGCAGGGGAATTTCGCTTCGCGAGGTGACTCATGGGAATGGGCGTTGTTGAGGGCAGGCGCGGGATCGTTTCCGATGTAAATGTCATCCCGTTGATCGACATTCTTCTGGTGCTGCTGGTCATCTTCATGATCATCCCGCATCGCCAGAAGGGGCTGGACGCGGCAATTCCGCAGCAATCCGATGGGAATGGCCCGGGCGTCTTAATCGAACCCATCATCGTGCAAATTGCGTCGAATGGTTCGGTGCGGATCAACCAGTCGGAAGTACAGCTCGATCAGATTGGCGCCCGGCTTGAGCAAAGTTTTGCCCGGCGTTCCGAGCGGGTTGCGTTTCTTCAAGCAGATCGCTCGCTGGAATTTCAAGCGGTTGCGCAGGTTTTGGACCTCATGCATTCGGCGGGTGCTTCACCCATCGGGTTGTTGAGTTCTGAACTGGAAAAAAATCGCTGAACGTGATGGAATGGCCCCAGTGGGCGGATGTGAATCCTAGCAGCGGCGGGAAAGCCGGCCGCGCTTATCAGGGATGGTTGCTTCAATGACAGATGCAATAGTGTCACGGGAAACCCGCTTGCGGTTTTCCCGCACAGCCAGCCAGGCGATTGCCATGGCGGCGTTGTTAATCCTTGCGGCCGGCGTCTCGGGTTGCAATAAATTGCACGCGCGCGACCTGTTGAACAAGGGCGTTGCCGCTTTCAAGGAAGGGCAATTTGACAAGTCGGTGGAATTCTTCAAGGAAGCCAAGCAACTTGATCCCGATTTGTTGAACGCCCGGTTGTACTTGGCTACCGCGTATGCCAGCGAGTACATTCCCGGCGCGCCGTCGGAAGAAAACAAGCGCCACGGCGAGGAAGCCATCGCCGAGTATAAGAGCGTGCTCGAAAGAATTCCCGATAATCTGAGCGCTATCGACGGGCTCGCCTCCATCCTCTACCAGATGGCCGGGCAGCCGTTTGATGAAAAGAAATTTGAGGAGTCCAAGACCTATCACCAGAAGCATATCTCGCTGAAGCCGCTGGACCCCCAGCCGTATTATTCCGTCGGCGTGATTGACTGGGCCATCGCCTACCGCGGCAACACCGAAATGCGCGCCGACTACAACAGGACGCATATCAACAAGCAAGTGAAGGATATCGATCCCCTGCCACCGGACGTGCGTACCGTCTACACGCAAAAATATGGCGCGCTGGTGGACGACGGCATCGCCAGCCTCAAGAAGGCAACCGAAATTAATACCGAATATGACGACGCCATGACCTACCTCAACCTGCTCTATCGCCGTAAGGCTGACATGGTGGAATCTTCCGCGGAGCGCGACACCCTCACCAAACAGGCGGACGATCTGCTCGACAAGGTGAAGGAAATCAAACAGAAGCGCGCTGAGCAGGCCGACCAGAAGCCCGCTTCCTGACACCGCACGCCAACTGAATCAAGGACGAGCCCCGGCTGAACGGCCGGGGCTCTTTTTCTTCATTTGAGCCTGGAAAAGCCCACATTCCAACAGGCCTGCCGGACCCGGACGGCCTATCCCCGCAACTACCCGGGCAGTAACTTTGTCTTGTCTTCACCTAATCGTAACGCTAGAATAAGCTAACGAATGCGGCTAGCTGGTAATGGTAACTTTCCGCCGCGGACAGGAGCCTGATCTATGGAACTCGGCCACAGACTCAAATTCTCGATTTATTCGACGGAGCAACCGCCGGTCCAAATTGAATTTGCTCCCGCCTTCATTTCGGGCATGTCCAACCCAGAATTGCTGCGGTTCGGCGTCCATGCCAAACTCCGCTGTTCGCAGGCGGAAAATCCGAATGATCCGTGGGTGAAAACCCTGCTCGTTCATCTCAACCATGCGCGCGCGGAGTGGAACCGGCGGCATCCCAAATTGCCGCTGCGCGATTCGTTTTAAGCGAGCTGCAATGGAGCAGTTTCAGCTGACTGATCGATCGCCAAGCCATCAATTTTGAGGGAGAGTCTACGGCGCTCTGCCGATCCACCACAGGACCGTGGCGACAATCTTCCACGGCTGTTTGGCACTTACGGTGACGGCTTTATATTCGGAATTCTCCGGAACCAGCACCACGGTTTGCTCGTAAAGCCGTAATCGCGAGACCGTCAATCCCACGTCCTTGTGCCACGCGATCACAATCTTTCCGTCCAGTTTGTTCATGTCAATTTGCGAGGAATCCACCGCAACCACGTACCCGTCGTGGATCAAGGGGGCCATGGAGTTGCCCCGCACTCGCAAACAACTTGTGTAGGCGGGATTCGGGCACCAGTCCTTTGGCGCGGCCATCATGTTTTCAATCGGCGCCTCGCTCAGCAAATGCAAGTCGTCGCCCTTCTCTCCGTGAGACGCAGCCACTACCTTTAACAAAGGTAAGGCCACCAGTTCAATTTTTTCCTGGGGTCTCCTCGGGCCGGTTCCCGCGCTAACGATTTCGAAATTCTGCAATTTGGAAACCTTGGTGATCCGCTCTAGAGTCGGCAACACGCGAAGCACGTGTTCGCTGCGGAGGCCGGCCCGTTCCCAGAAATACCAGCAAGAGGAATCGGAAGCGAGATTCCCGAGGCCGATGTACCCGTGCGAAGGGGGTTCCTGCGCGCCGCGTTCCCAGCGGGAGACGGCCATCGCCGAAAAGCCGAGTCTAGAGCCGAAATCGGATTGATTCACATTGAGGTTCAGGCGCAAAGCACGAATGGCTTTTGCCCAAGGGGGCCTACCCGACGTGGGTGTTTTCCGGAACATAGGGAATGCGGCTTCCATTGAGCACTGTACGCTAGCGTACGCGCGGGTGCAACTGCCGCGAGGTGCGGCGCGGCTAACAATTCGGACTAGCCACGGACGTTAAAAGAGAATACTGTTGTAAGGCTGGCTCGGATCTCTGTCCTCCGCCCAGTTCGGGCCAGTCTTTCCTGCGAACCTGCTGAATTTCGCGAAGGAGCTAGGTGTCCCAGCGCGCCGCGCTCACTAACGGAATTCTGCGAAATTTGCCCCGCAATGAATTCAAAGCCATTTCCCCGGCCTTGGAACTGGTTCCCCTGCCGCTCCATTTCGTTTTGAATGAGGCCTCTGTCTCAATTTCCTTCGGTTACTTCATTTCCGGCGGCTTGGCATCCATCCTCACGGTCCTCGGGAGCGGCAAAATCGTGGAAGTCGGCTTGACCGGCGCGGAAGGCTTTGTGGGACTCCCGCTGGTGGCCGGGCTCAAGAGCAGCGCTCACCGGGTGATTGTTCAAGTCGCAGGTAGCGCCTTTCGAATCTCAGCCAGGAACCTGCTCGCCGCTTTGGCCGAATCTCCTGCCCTGCGTAAAAGGCTCGATCAATATGGCCAGGAAATCGCCGTGCAATCGTCGCAAATCGCGGCCTGCAATCGGCTGCATACGGCCAACCAGCGGCTCGCAAGATGGCTCTTAATGAGTCAGGACCGGTTGGGGGGCGATGTTGTCAGTCTCACCCAGGAATTCCTTGCGCATATGTTGGGGATGCGGCGCGCCAGCGTAAATGTCGCCCTCGGTTTCCTACAAAAAAAAGGGCTGGTTGCCTTTGTTCGTGGCGCGGTGATAATTCAAAGTCGTTCCGGGTTAGAGCACGCAGCCTGCGAGTGCTATGCCTCTATCGTTCGGCACCACACGAGGTGGCAGAAAGAATCCAGGTAATTGGAAGAGGCTGCAAGCACGCCAGTCGCCGCTCTGATCCCGGTGATTCGCGCCTCCCCAAGGGAATTCTTCTTCGTAGGAAAGCCTCCATAAACCGCTCCAGCAGCGGCTTTTGGTATACTGGGGAATGCCGTCGCCCGCCAATATCCCGCTGAACTTCAACCGCGACCGGATCCAGCGCCAGCTGAACGCCCGCCTCGAAGAATTGCTCGAAAAACTCCGCACCAACCGGCCATCGGAAGACCCTTGGCCCGTGCGGCGCGCCTTTGAAATTGCCTCTGAACGCCACCATGACCAGTTCCGGGCTTCGGGCGATCCCTATCTTTCCCACCTGTTGGAAGTCGCTCACATACTGGCCGACATCCGCATGGATGCCACCACACTCGCGGCCGCCTTGCTGCACGACGTGATCGAAGACACCGAATTTCCCGTCTCGCGCCTCGAAGAGCGCTTCGGCGGCGAAGTTGCTCAGCTCGTCGAGGGCGTCACCAAAATCAGCCGCTTGAACATGATGGCCCCGGAAGCGCGCCAGGCCGAAAACGTCCGCAAGATGCTCCTGGCAATGGTCCAGGACGTTCGCGTTGTCATGGTGAAGCTTGCCGACCGCTTGCACAACATGCGCACGCTGGAGTTTCTGGAGCCCGCCAAGCAGCTCCGCATCGCCCGAGAAACAATGGACATCTATGCGCCAATCGCTCATCGCCTTGGTATGTCCGTCATCAAGGGCGAGCTCGAGGACCTGGCCTTCCGTTATCTGGAGCCCGACGCCTACTTTGCCCTGCAGAAGCAGCTCAGCGACAAAGCCCCTTTTCACCAGCGATTTCTCGAGGACGTTCAGAACACCATCCGCACCAAGCTGGTGGAAAACAGCATTCCCGCGGAGCTCGAAGCGCGCGTCAAGGGCCTTTACTCGCTGCACCGGAAAATCGTTCGCCAGGAGCGCAGCCTCGACCAAATCTACGATTTGCTGGCCATCCGCGTCATTTCCGATTCCGACCGCAACTGCTACGCCGCGCTCGGCGTTGTCCACCATATCTGGCGGCCGGTCCCCGGGCGCTTTAAGGATTACATCTCCCTGCCGCGGCCAAATCTCTATCAGTCGCTGCACACCACGGTGATTCTTACGGGCCAGCCGTTTGAAATTCAGATCCGCACCCAGGAGATGCACCGCATCGCTGAGGAGGGCGTGGCCGCGCACTGGAAATATAAAGATGGCAAGCCGATGACCTCCGGCGGCGACGACCAGCGCATCGCCTGGATGCGCCAACTGATCGAGTGGTCCCAGGAATTGCAGGAGCCCGGCGAATTTCTCTCCACGCTGAAAGTGGACCTTGCTCCGGTTGAAGTATATGCGTTCACGCCGAAGGGGCGCGTGCTGGAACTGCCGCGCGGGGCAACGCCCGTGGATTTCGCGTATTCCGTGCACACCGAGGTTGGCCATCAGTGCGTCGGAGCGAAAGTGAACGGGCAAATGGTCTCTCTGCGCCATGAAATTGTCAGCGGCGACGTGGTGGAGATTCTCACCCAGAAGGGCCACAAGCCCAGCCGAGACTGGCTCAGCTTTGTCAAATCCTCGCATGCCAAAAGCAAGATCCGCCACTTCATCAATACCCAGGAGCGCGAGGAAGCCACGGAAATGGGGAAGCGGCTGCTGGAAAACGAGTCGCGCAATTTCCCGCGAGGCCTGAAGAAAATTTCGAACGAGGATCTGCAAAAGCTCTCTTCGGATTATGGATTGTCGCGGGTGGAGGATCTTTTCGCGGCCGTCGGTTTCGGAAAGTATTCCGCCCGGCAGGTGCTGTCCCGCTATTTTGGCGAAACCACCCGCGAACCGGATAAATCCGCGGAAGACGCCCAGCCAACGCTGGTAAAAACCGTCAAGCGCATGCTGGGGATGGGCGAAGCGCCCCTCATCGTAAAGGGCCACGACGACCTGCTGGTGTTCCGAGCGAAATGCTGCAATCCGATTCCTGGCGACGACATCATCGGTTACGTCACCCGCGGGCGCGGTGTTGCCGTACATACCCGCACTTGCCCCAACGTTCAAAATCTTCTCTATCAGACCGAGCGCCGCATCGCCGTCGCGTGGGGTGGCGAAAGCACCGCCACTTTCCCGGTCGAACTTCTGGTCCGCGCCAAGGATCGCGCCGGTCTGCTGGCCGAAATCACCGCCGTGATCAGCGATGCCGGCTCCAACATTCGCATGCTCGAAAGCCGCCCGGACCGCCAGAACGCTCGCGTCGAGGCCAGCCTGGAAATTGTGGACAAACGCCAACTGGAAACCATTCTTTCCAACATTCGCCGTATCAACGGCGTCTATGGCGTCGAACGCATCTACCAGGTCTGAGCCGGAATTTCTCACCTGTACAGCCGTCCAGTGTGAGCCAGAGCACACGTCCACCCTTCACGTGTTGTAACCCTTACACTGAAAACATGCGGAAATCGCTCATGCTCGTGTCTCTGCTGGGATTCGCTCTTGCGGGTTGTAAGGTGAAGCCCAAGATTGACTACACTGGCCTCGATCAGTCGGGCATGTGGTCCACCAATCTTGCGCAGGTCAAAAAGATGAACGTCTCGCCGGCGGAAGTTGGCGAACTCACCAAACTGAAGCAAGCCGGCGCCGGCGACGATTTGTGCATCTCCCTCTTGAAAGCCGCGCGCGACCACAATCACGAATTCTCCAGCGGCGATTCCGTCATCTCGCTCTCCAGTGCCGGGTACACCGATGCGCAAATTCTGGAGATGGCCCGCGCCGACAAGATCGACACCCTCAGCAGCGATGCGGTGATGCTGAAACTCATTGGCCTGTCCAATCCGACGGTGCAAATCGTCATCCAGCGCCGCGAGCAGGGTTCGCCGACTCTTACCAGTGCCCAGATCGGCCGGCTGAAGAATATCGGCGAATCTGAAAAAAAGATTTTGGAAGTGATCTACCAGGGGATGACGAATCAGCAGGCCGAAACGTATGTCGCAAGGCTGGAGGCTGCCCGCAACCATTCCCATACGGAATTCGTCCGCAACCGCGGCCGCCGCGCGCGCTAATCGGCTTCGCTTTTCTCCCAGTTGTTGAACGTCTATCCAAACTGAAAAATAAACTTGTTATCCTGAGGTGCGCGTAGCTTGCGCGCCGAAGGACCTCAACCGATGCGTCGTGCAAAATTCAAAAGTTGAGCTACTTCGGCGCCGATAGCAATCGAGGCCCAAGGATGACAAGTTTTGGTCAGCGCCTGGCATCCGGTCATTTTGGCTGGTGAGGCACGCTCGCCAGTCCTCCCGTTCGTTCCCATCGTCTGTTATTCTGCTCTCCGTATTTCAGGAGAGCCTCTGATGAAAGATATCGTACTCACCCCACGCGGCCCGAAACCCATCGGACCGTATTCGCAGGCGGTCAAGGCCAGTGGGTTTGTTTTCGTTTCCGGCCAGATTGCGCTGGACCCGCTGACGGGTGAATTTGTCGGCGCCGACGTGAGCCAGCAAACCGCGCGGGTGATGGAAAACCTGAAAGCGATTCTGGAGGCCAGCGGTGTCTCGTTCGGGCACGTGGTGAAGACCACTGTGTACCTGAAGGATATGAACGATTTTTCTGCGATGAACGAAGTGTACGCGCGCTATTTCACTGCCGCCCCGCCCGCCCGCTCCACCGTTCAGGCTGCGCGCCTTCCGAAAGACGCGCTGGTGGAAATCGACGTGGTCGCGTTCCAGTAGTCCGCACGCAATGGCCTCAATCTTTCGGAAAGCCAATCGGGAGATTGGCTCTGGAGAATGTGCGTTCCAAAAGAAAAAGGCCATCACATTGGTGATGGCCTTTTTGAATTCAAATATTCCAGAATCTTACGGGCGATTCGGGCTCTCTAGTGCTTCCGAAATAGCGATGCCGGTGACGATCGCCGAAACTCCAACCGCAGTAACCAGGAAGTAGTTCCGCCCCGCATGCAGTGGCGGGCCGCTCATGCCCCGCCTTCTATCTTTATCCTTGCCTGCCCCTGCTCCTTCGGGACCCTGCGCCATCGTTGGCGGTGGGTCAAGCAGCACCCGATACGCGCTACCGTCCGTGATCACTTCTGTTTGGCCGTCAACGGTAACCGTCAGCGGACCGCGCTTACTGACCACCAGGAGTTCTTTTTCGTTCAGGTAAGTTACCTGGCCGATTGTCGGCGCGTCGGACTGCGCGCGGATGACGGCTCTGGAAGCGAACAGCGAGAATGCCCTTGAATTGCCGGTTGAAAATGTTGCAGTGCCGCGGATTAGTTTCGCGGAGGGCGCGCCTTCGGATTCGTCCACTGTGGCCATGCTGGCGTTTTGAAGCAGCAGGCGGGCCGCTCCGGCGCGAATCTGCACGCTGCCTGCCGGGTCGGTAGCCAGGCGGTCGCCACTGTAGATCGTGGTTCCAACTTCGGCGGCGGAATCTCCCACGCGGGCTTTTTCCGCGGTGACGATGGTGCCCAGCGAGCTGGCCGTTTTCGGGCCGGCCCAAGCGGGCGCAACCGTCAGTCCAATAGTCATCAAGGTCGCGAAGGAAACGCGCAAACCTCGCATAGAAGCCTCCCTGGGCAGTGCAGCAAAAGCATACTTCCCGCGCGGAGTCCCCGTCAATCGCTAAACACTCCTGTTGTCTCACATTCGCAATCTTACCCCCGGGGATTCATTGCGTTTCGTTGGCACAACGTCACGTTCACTGTTAGAATGCACTCACTGTATGGCCGACTGGAAGCAGATCACCGCGCGAATCCGCAGAGCACGTACCGGAAAAGACCCCGCGGCACAATTGACCAATCTTTTCACGAAAACGCGTGACGCCATGGTTGCGTTCGAACTGGCGCGTTACTTCGAATCCGTAGGGAATACCGCCGATGCTGGCAGGTGGTATCTCACCGCTGCTGAACGGTTCCGCCGCTCCGACTGGAAGACCAAGGCACAGGAAAGCGCCACCCGCCTCGGCGCCACCGAGCCTGCCGAAATTCCCGCCGCTGTCAGCAAGCCCGCGGAAGCGCCGGCCCCGGATGAAGTAACGGAATCGGCTGAGCCCGAACCGCCAGCCGAACAGTCTGAAACGGAAGCAGCGCCTGCCTCATCGGAAGCTCAACCCCCTGCCGACCGGAGGCCCGCCCCTTCCGATCGGGGTTCTCGCCACCGGCGCGGACGGCGCGGCCACGACTCGCATCGCTCTCCCCGCCGCGCGGAACCATCCGCTTCTCAGCGCGAATCGCGTCCCCTCGGGCCCTCGCGTGGCTATACGCCACCTCCCGTCGCTGAAGATGAGTCTCCAGCCGCCGCTGAACGTCCGTCGCGCTCGTCTTCTGAAGATTTCGCGGAGATTTCCGCGCCAAGCCTTCGCGGCCGTTACGGCGATCCCGGCCTCGCTTCTCGCCTTTCCCAGCTCGAAATGAATTTCCGCCGGTTGCTTACCTGCGCGCCAACCAAATTGGATGATGCCGATCGCGCTCCTGCCGGCCCGGGCGTCTGGGTTCTCACCGACTCCGACCTCACCACGTATTATTACGTCGAAGCCTGCCAGACTTTGCGCGTGGCCATTCCCAATATGGCCCGTGGCGGCACCGCGCGGCGCGGCGGTGAATCCATCAAGCCAAAACTTGCCGAACACCTGGGAATCGCAGAGAGCCGCGTCTCCAAATACCTGGCGGATCATTGCGTTGTCCGTTGGCTGCAGATGGATGAGGGCGCTTCCTACTTCGCGCATTTCCTGATTGCCGTCCTGCACCCCAGCCTGAACGAATAACTGCCCCTTGCCGAAAGCTCGAAATGGCAGAAACCTTTGGTACTTGCTTCCTAGCAGTAACCCCCTTTTCTTACCATCAGTTAGCCCCGTTCAGTGGCCTCTTGCGCCGTTCAACCCCCCTTTTTCGCCGTTCGCCGTATCCCTCTGGCGCGTACCCCTTTCCCCATTCAAACTATCTAAGCTCAAGCACTTAGAGCTCACGCGGCAGCGCGTGGTAGTCTGGAAATGCCTATGGGGGGCAGTTCCGTTTAGGCTGGTTTGGGGCTTTCAATCGAAACCCAAGTTTTTTTCGCACGACTCTGAAAGAGAGGCTACAGCTGTATGCCCAATACGATTAGCACGCAGATTTTCCGGTCACTGGACTGGGTAGTTTGCAAGACAGCTGGTATCACCTTCGATACCATTCAATATTTCAACAAGAAGAATCCGAATCCTTCGGTCACCCCGCAGTGGTCAGAGAAACCGCTGCTGAAGTCCTGGGAGAAGACCAGGCCGACGCTCGGCTTCCCGCGCCAGACAGACTCGCTCTGCCCGGCCTGCGTAAAAGAAGCGCGCGAATCCATCATCAAGGGTGAAAAAGACTGGCGCGACCTGATGCACGAGAAGGTCGGCGAGATTAAAGCGCAGATCATCGAGCGCGACGGCCAGGTCTGGATGGTGAAAGACTGCCCGCTGCACGGCCACTACGAAGACATGATGGCCGTGGACTCCGACTTCCTGAAGTGGATCGAGAAGCAGTTCCCCGGCCGCGATATTCCGGCGCACAACGATGAAGGCCTTCACAAGCACGGCTCTTCGAACGTTCGCTACGGCCGCGGCTCGGTGCTCACCGTCGACCTCACCAACCGCTGCAACATGATGTGCGATCCCTGCTTCATGGACGCCAACCAGGTTGGCTACGTCCACGAATTGAGCTGGGACGAAATCGTGGAAATCCTCGATAACGCGGTGAAGATCAAGCCGCGCCGCCAGATGTCCGTGCAGTTCTCCGGCGGCGAGCCGACCATGAGCCCGTATTTCTTCGACGCCATCCGCTATGCCCGTAAGGTCGGATACAACTCAGTTCAGGCAGCCACCAACGGCATCGAGTTCGCCAAGAGCAAGGATTTCGCGAAGAAGGCTTTCGAAGCAGGCTTGCGCTACGCCTACCTGCAGTTTGACGGTATCGGCAACGACGCCAACAGCCACCGCCAGATCGGCAACCTGTTTGACGTGAAGCTGCGCGCCATCGAAAACCTGCACGAAGCGGGCATCGAAATCGTTCTGGTCGTCACCATCGTCAACAACGTGAACAACGACCAGGTCGGCTCCGTCGTGAAATTCGCGATGGAAAATCCCAAGAAGATCTCTTTTGTCAGCTTCCAGCCGGTTTCCTTTACCGGCCGCGATGAGGACATCACTCCGGAGCGCCGCCTCCGCCAGCGCTACACCCTTTCGCATCTTGCGAAGGACGTCAGCAACCAGGTCGGAAAGATTCAGCCGACTCGCGACTGGTTCCCCATCTCCTTCATCAGCACCTTTGCCGGCTTTGCCGACATGGTCAAGGGCAACGAATCCCAGTGGGGATCGCTCTCCTGCGGCTGCCACCCGAATTGCGGCGTGGGCACCGCGTTGATGATCAACAAGGAAACCAAGGAATGGGCGCCGGTTCCGCGCTTCCTGGATGCACAAAAGTTGACCGCCGACGTCACCGCCATCACCGACGCCGCTCGCGGCAAGACCTTCTCCAACTTCATGATGGCCATGGCGCTCCTGAAGAACTATCACCCGTTCCAGGGGCCGAAGGGCTTGAAGCTTTGGGACCTCTTCAAGAAGTTCGACAAGACCTGGGCGCTCACCAAGGGTGCCACCAGCAAGTACGGCAAGACTTCGCCGGAACGCACCTATGAAGATGCCATGAAGCGCCGCGCGCAAGACCCGTGGAACTTCCTCTTCATCGCCGGCATGTGGTTTCAGGATCTTTTCAACTACGACTTCCGCCGGACCGAAATGTGCATCATTCCCTACGGCACGCAGCAGGGCGAAATCAGCTTCTGCGCGTACAACACCGGCGTGGGATGGCGCAACATCATCGAAAACATGCACAAGAACGCGACCGTGGCCGAGTGGTACAAGAACCACGGGAAGCACGAAATTTACGCCAAGGGCAAGAATGTCAATCTCGGCTCCTACGAACACTCGCTGGTCATCGACGCTGATGACGCTTCGCGCGTTCGCCACCTGGAGCACGACATTCCCCTGACCGCTGCCGAAGAGAACCGCATTCGCCGCAAGGCGGCTCTGGAAGAGCAGGCCCGTGTCCGCGCCATCTACGAAGAACTCGTGCTCAAGAAGCCCCAACAGGCGGTAGTCCAGATCGGCTCGGTCTCCGACATCGCCAAGGCCGTTCCGGCAAATTTCACCAACGCCAACAAGCCCATCGGCATCGCTCCAGCCAATGGCAACGGCAGCGAAACTCCCAAGTCCAAGGAAGCCGCCGCCGAAGCCGTAGCCGGCGACTAAACCCCAGCGCAGGCGGCTTTACGCCGCCTCTGTAGCTCAGGCCTTCAGGCCTGAGGCTTTCCCAGGCGCAACCACAAACTCGAAAAACGGCCCCGACTTGGTCGGGGCCGTTTTCTTTCCATTTCTCTCCGCCCGCGTCATGATGACGAAACGCTGTAATTCGATTAGCATTTCTGGCAGGAGTCTTTCATGTGCAGAAATATAAGGACGCTATACAACTTCGATCCACCCGTCACTCCGGAAGAGGTCCGCGCCGCCTCCCTGCAATTCGTGCGCAAAATCACCGGCTTCAACAAACCGTCAAAGGCCAACGAAGCCGCGTTCCTCGCCGCGATCGAGGAAGTGGCCGCCGCATCCACCCGGCTCCTGCAATCCCTCGAAACCACCGCCCCTCCAAAAAATCGCGAAGAAGAAGCGGCAAAAGCCAAGGCCCGCGCCGCCGAAAGATTCAGCGCCTAATTCTGCAGTTCAGGCCTGTAGCTCAGGTCTTCAGACCTGACGCTTTCCCAAACGTCAACACAAACCCCCCAATGGCCCCGGCCAACCCGAGGCCCTTGTCCTTTTGCTTTTGTAGTGGCCGCCTTCTGAGGCGGGCGCCTTAGGGATCGCGCCTTCCGCCCCTCCCCGTTTTCATCGGCAAATTGCTATAATTTATAGGACCACAGCAACCGAGGAATCCGATGCCCATCTACGAATACATCTGCGAAGACTGCAAAGAACACTTCGAAAAAATCGTCATCAACAAGCAGCAGGAAATCTCCTGCCCCAAGTGTTCCAGCAGGAAAGCTACGATCCAGCTTTCCGTCTTTGCCACAGCCGGAAACGGCAGTTCCTCGGCCCCATCCGGCGGTTTCTCCGGCGGCGGAGGCGGGTGTTGTGGCGGCGGTTGCGGCTGCCACTAGTCCAGTAAAATTCTCAACCCGATGCTCATCGCTCCCTCATCTCTGGTGCTGTTTATGACCGGGGCTATGCTCCTG
>DATLVJ010000450.1:0-4298 GCA_035577585.1 Candidatus Limnocylindrales bacterium | reverse complement strand
GTCGCTGCCCCGCTACCGGAGGACCAACGATCTGGAAGATGTCTCCCGGTTCCTGTCCGCGGCCAGCCCTGCCTGAAAGCATCGTCCCCAGGGAAGAACAGGAAGAGAAAGCCGGCTATGTTTCAAGTGAGTGTGGAAGATACGTTTTCGTCGGGGCACGCCCTGCGCGGATACAAGGGGAAGTGTGAGAATGTGCATGGGCACAATTACCGCGTGCAAGTCACGTTGGAAGGGCCGCAGCTCGACAACATCGGGTTGCTCCTCGATTTCACGCAATTGAAGCACGCGATGCGCGGGCTGATCGCGCGGCTGGATCACCAATTCATCAACGACCTGGAGCCGTTTACCACGGTGAATCCCTCAGCGGAAAACCTGGCGAAATATTTTTACGACAATCTGGCCAGCCAGCTGACCGGCTTGCCTCCAGGCGCGAAATTGAAAGACGTGGTGATCTGGGAAACCGACACGGCCATGGCGCGCTACCATCCGTAGCGAGTTAGGCCCTCGTGTGAAGGACAAGGAACGGGTGAGGCAATGAACCGATCGCTGTTGATCATCCTGATTCCGGCGCTGCTGGTGGCCATCGGTTACGTTGTGGTGTTGCGGATGATGGGCTTCTCGCCCGGGTATCCGCGGTTGATTGGCGCCATGGTGCTGTTTTTTGCCGGCCTCTACTGGCTTTCGAGGCGTTCGGGTAAAAAAGCAAAGACCGGCGGCTAGCCCCCGCCGTATCAAGAATTTGTAGCGGCCGCCTTCTGAGGCGGGCGCTTTGACTTCGATTGGCGCGGAAAGCAGATCCCTCACTCGCGGAAGGCGCGGGTTCGGGATGACAATCAGGTTGAGATTTTCGTCGGGTCGCGCAGAGTTGCAAATGTTCATCACCGAAATATTCAAATCCATTCAGGGCGAAGGAACTCGCGCCGGCCTTCCGTGCATTTTCGTGCGCCTCACCGGCTGCAACCTGCGCTGCACCTGGTGCGACACGGCGTACGCCTTTCACGGCGGCCAAAAGGTGACCCTGGACGAAGTGGTGGAGAGGGTGAACTCACTGAATCGCCGCCCGGACGGCAGCGCCGCGGGAATTTCGCTGGTCGAGCTCACTGGCGGTGAGCCCCTGCTGCAGGAAGAGATTTATCCGCTGGCCGAACGGCTGCTGGCGGCGGGCTACACGGTGATGATCGAAACCAGCGGCGAGCGGTTCATCGGGCGCCTGCCCAAAGAAGTCATCAAGATTGTGGACGTAAAATGCCCGGACTCGGGCGAGGCGGACACGTTCGAGCCAAGAAACCTGGAAGAACTCGGCGCGAACGACGAAGTGAAGTTCGTGATCTCCAGCCGCAAGGATTACGAGTTCGCACGCGAATTCAGCCGCGAACACCGGTTGGGGGAGCGGGTGCGCGAGGTATTGTTCTCGCCGGTTCATGATGATCCGAACGGAAAATGGAAAGGCCTGGAACCGCGCGAACTGGTCGAGTGGATGCTTGAAGACGGTTTGCCGGTTCGATTGGGCCTGCAGCTTCACAAGATTGTGTGGGACCCAGCCATGCGCGGTGTGTAAGGCGGAACTCGAGGGAAACGATTCGTGGGAAAAGCGGACGCCATCGTACTGCTGAGCGGGGGAATGGATTCGTGCGTCTGCGCGGCCGAAGCGCTCCACAAGCACGGTAAGGACCGCGTGGGATTGCTCCACGCCAGCTATGGCCAGCGCACCGAAGCACGGGAACGCCGGTCCTTTTCAGAAATTGCGGAATTCTACGGTGTCCAGGAAAAGCTGCTAGTGAGGCTGGATTATTTCCAGGCCATCGGCGGCTCGGCACTGACCGACGCGAAGATCGCCGTTCCCGAAAATGAGCTTGGCGCATCCGGCCCTGGAGGCAGCGCGATCCCGGTGACCTACGTCCCATTTCGCAATGCCCACTTTTTGAGCATCGCCGTCAGTTGGGCGGAAGCGACCGGTGCGGGCGCCATCTATATCGGCGCCGTCGCCGAAGACAGCTCCGGTTATCCCGATTGCCGGCCGGAATATTATGATGCCTTTCAGGAGTTGATTCGCCGGGGAACGCGGCCGGAGACCAGCATTGAAATCGTGACGCCGGTGATTCGCCTGAAGAAAAGTGAAATTATCCGGCGCGGCATGGAACTTGGCGCACCGCTGCAATTTACGTGGTCCTGTTACCAGGGCGAGGAGTTGGCCTGCGGCACCTGCGACAGCTGTCTGCTGCGTTTGCGGGCGTTTGCCGAGGCCGGCGTGCGCGACCCCGTCGCCTACCGTCCGGGATCCCGCGCCGGGGCCGCGAAATGATTTTGCGGCGCTTGGATTCCAGGCGAGATGAGAGATAATGGTCGAAACCGGCCAGCGGACCAAGGCCGGCGCTCCTCCACAAAAAAGGAGAATGGGGCATGGTGAAATTGACGAAGACGTACGCGCTCGCCGCAATCCTGGCGCTCGGAATGCTGGGATGCTTTGCGACGCGAACGGCTGCGCAACAAGATGGGAAGATGACCGGCACGATCATCGACTTCGATGGGAATCCTTGGGCCAATCTTCCGGTGAAGATCAAGAGCGATGTCGGAGCTTTTACCGAATCGAAGACCGACGCCAGTGGCAAGTTTTCTTTCGCGGGTCTCAAGAACGGCAAATATACGTTTACGGTGCAACCTCCCCAGATGCAGGCTCCGTTCGACGTCATCGTTGAGGTACGCGGAGCGGATACTCCACCGGTCAACTTGAACTTCAAGGAAATTCTGGAGAAGCAAAACCCCGAGGCGGCGGCGAAATACAGGCAGCAACAGGCCGAACAAAAGAAATTCGCGGGAATGAAAGAACAGTTCGCGAAGGGCGTGGCTCTGCTGGATCAGGAGCGGACGGCGAAAGCGGAGCTCTCGAAAGCAAAGCCGGAAGAAAAGGATGCAATCAAGGCCAAGGTCGCCGATCTTTCGAACCAGGCCGTTACGACCTTTCAGGACGGCCTGAAAGTGGCCCCTGAAAAAGATCCCAATATTCACCTCTTCTGGGCGCGCATGGGCGAAGCCTACGACCTGGCGGGCCGCAACGACGAAGCGATCAACGCGTATCAGCAGGCGATCGCCGCGAAGCCGGACAATCCTAGCTACTACAACAACCTGGGAAACATCCTGGGGCGCACGGGCAAGATCGACGAAGCGCGCGCTGCCTACACCAAGTGCGCTGAGCTGGATCCGCCGAACGCGGCGATGGCATGGCGCAACTTCGGCATCAGCCTGTACCAGGCGCAACGCATGGTGGAAGCGATTGAGCCGCTGAAGAAGGCCACCGAACTGGACCCCAAGAACGCGCAAGCGTGGTATCTCCTGGGCGCGTGCATGGTGGCAGACCCCGCGATTTACAAAACGGTGGGCGACAAAATCGAAGTTCATCCGAGACCGGGAACGATCGAAGCCTACCAGAAGGCTATCGAACTGGATCCCAACGGCAACTGGGGCACGCAGGCAAAGCAAGGCCTGGAGCAACTCCAACAGTTGACCGGCGGCATCGAGACGAAAATCGGCAACAAGAAAAAGAAGCCCTAAATTCAAAGCTTGAAATAAAACAATGTTTCTGAAAAACGGCTCCGGCCCACCGGGGCCGTTTTTCTTCACCGGTGAGTTAAAGTCCCGGTGATTTTGGTGCGGCGAAGCGACCAGGAGAAGATCACCACGGACGCGGGCAGGAGCACCGCAGCAAACGCCAGCAAGAGCATCAGTGGTCGTCCGATCGAGAGGATACCCGCGCCATCGAGCAGGGAGCTGCGCATCGCGTCCATCGCGTACGTTACGGGATTCAGGCGAGCGACAATTTGTAACCATGGCGGCAGGATGCTCACTGGAAAAAGCATGCCACCGGCGACGCTGGAAACTCCCAGGATGAACCACTTTGCAGGATTGC
Organism: Candidatus Limnocylindrales bacterium; assembly: GCA_035577585.1. Lineage (GTDB taxonomy): Bacteria > Acidobacteriota > Terriglobia > Acidiferrales > UBA7541 > Acidiferrum. The sequence continues at coordinate 394 of DATLVJ010000450.1, read as the reverse complement.
CCCTCTTGAAGAGCAGGAGGTACGCGGCGGAGAGCACTCCGAGTCCGGAAAAAGCCAGCAGTGTGGCAAGGAACACGGCAAAAACGGCCAGCCAGTTTGCGGCGTGCAGCGGAAAGTCAAACAACAGCGATGCCCACGCGAGATAAATCGCGATCCGCAGGGTCGTGGCGGCAAACGGATAAAACGCCGAGCCGATCAGGATCACCGGCAGGGATACCTGCGTCACCAGCAACGGTTCCAGCGTGCCGGAATCCCGCGCTTCCTGCAGGCTGCGGTCAAACGTATCCAGCGCGGCATTAAGGTAGTCGAAGAAAACGAATCCGGCCAGCGAGTATGCAAAATAAGTTTTCCCCTGGGGAAGCGCTTCGCGCAAAGCAGGCGAATCCACGAATCG
>DATLVJ010000449.1:0-2747 GCA_035577585.1 Candidatus Limnocylindrales bacterium | reverse complement strand
GGACTCACCAGTGGTTTGTACAGGGACGCTCTTGTGGTAATCGAAATACGTTTCGTCTTCTTGGGTTTTGTAGGTGAAAAGAAGCAGTATCTTGCTCCTGGACTTCATCGTAAAGTGCTTCGGGAGCCATACGCCCGGGGCGACCGGCATTCTCTCGAACTCGAAGCGAGTGCCCGGCTCAACGCGTGCCACGAAGCCTTCGATTGAAACTGGGTGCATGACTTCTGCTTCGACTTTGACCCACTGAAAAGTATTCCGGTCGATCCAGAGCTCACCTTGCATTCCCGTCAACACCTGCGCTTCGCTGTTGGGCGGTTGATAGCCCGCACGAGGTGTCGCTTGAAGCGCAAAAACGTCGTGTGTACTCACGTGTTCTTCGCCCAGCAGTTTGAAGTCGAAACCTTTCGCCAGCTCCTCCATCAGCAGGTGGTCCCGTTTACGGTCCCGCTCGTACTGTGCAATGCGCTGCGCGCGTTCTCTCGCCGACTCGTTTTGACGATTGGCCATGGCTTCTTTCAACTTCTGCTGTTCTTCTTCCTGTCCTTCTGAAGACAACTGCCTTCCATTGATTGCTACAAGACGCTGGTAGGGAGAACCCAGGAGCATCAACACTTCGTACGTTCGGGTACTACGACCTCTTCGATCCGTCTCAAAATAGCCGTAGCCGGGCGCCGCGGCCCAGTCACTCTTGTTTGCTTCGATCGAGCGCTGGATGATCTCGCTCACGCTTGGCTGAGTAGAGTCCGACCATGCAGCTGACAGGATGAAACTCAGAATAACCGGCCACTTCACCGCATCTGCTCCATCGCGTCAACATGGCCGCTCGCGGCCTGTCCCACCTACTTCGCCATCATTATCTGATACGCATTTGTCTGTCCCACGTCGAAGCTGAGTGCAGATGCTGCGAGATACAGCAACCAGGTTCGATAGGTCTCACGGCCGACAAGATTTAGACACGATTCTGCATTCTGTTGCAGCCGGGCCACCCACTCCCGGCACGTTCTTGCGTAATGGACCCGTATGCTCTCCACAGCCAGCACTTCAAAGCCGGCTTTCTCGGCTTGGCGAACCACGTCAGAAAGATGCGCCAATTCGCCCCCTGGGAACACCTTTTTTTGCAAAAAGTAAGTTTGGGCTCCATCAACGATCCACTCGGGACGGGTGATGCCAGAGTTTAAGAACAACCCGTTCTCTTCGAGCAAGTTGTAGATCTTGCGGAAATATCTACCAAGCCGATGCCGGCCCACGTGCTCGAACATGCCGACCGAAGCGATCTTCCTGAAGCGGCCCGAAAGATTTCGGTAATCGGTCTCTCGGAGCACCGCCCGGTCCTCCAGCCCGCGGGCCGCGATGGCCGAACTCGCGAATTCGTACTGACTGGAGCTGAGTGTGCACCCGGTAGCCCGAGCACCGTAGCGCTGCACAGCATGGATGACCAGCGCGCCCCATCCGCAACCGACATCGAGAAATTGCTCACCGGGCTGGAGGTTTAGTTTCTGACAGATCAGGTCCAGCTTGGCATACTGCGCCTGCTCCAGGGACCAGCTCGGGTCTTGGAAATATCCGCTTGAATATACAAAGCGCGAGTCGAGGAACTTGCGGTAGAAATCGTTCGAGCGGTCATAATGAAACCGGATGTTGCCGCGAGCGCGCTTCTGGCTCTGGATCCACGTCTCAAGTTGTGTGGGATTGAAGCGCGCGGCCGCCGCCAAGAGCCATTCCCGCAAGCTCCGATGAGATCGACGATGCCTTAAGCGAAGCGCCGCGATGATGTCACCCGCAATATCGAAGTCCCCGCGGATAAAAGCCGTCGCCACCGAGTAGTCGTCGGCGGCCCAGATGCGCTCCAGGTGCTTCTCATCGGCGATCAAAAGTGTGAAGGCGGGCGGTCCTGCTCCTAGGGCTTGTTTCCGCCCGTCAGGGAACTCCACTGCGTATGTCACCGGAGCGGTCGGGCTCCGTTCCTCTGTTGCCAACATTCCTTCATCCTTCTGCGTTCAGAGGGCCTCCCGGGGATCATCGCCCCAGTCGTGCAGAACACTGCTGCGCGTCCTCATAGCCTCGCACTATGTTGTAAAGCACCCAGTCAAAGAAGAGTCCGATACAATGCTCCAACTCCTCCTGAGCGTAGATTTCCATTGAGTTTTGTGCGAATCCACGGTTACGGACGAACTCGATGATCTTGATTTTCAGGATGTGAAGGCACCGGACTACTTCGTACAAGTTTACGGACGTCTCAAAACGGAGACGCCCTAGCCCCTGATACTCTCTTGCCAGAGTTTCGTCGTCGTTTCCAAGCGCCTTCCGTTGCAGTGCGTTCAGGATGTCGCGGGCCCATCTTTGCAACTCGACGTCCGAGAGCTTCTGGATATGAGGCACATCCTCTTCCTTCCGTATTCGCCGTATCGCCTCCGCAGCAATCTCTTCCCAGTGATCCTCAATTGACTGAATGAGCCTGTTGGAATACATACCTTACATCTTCAGTATCAAGGACTGCCCGTCAAAAAGGGGTCAAGAAGGCCCCAACAGGTATCAGCAGATCGTCAAAAGCGTATGGCGGCGCGCCTGCGGCCAAAAGAAATCTGTCACCAAAGTCAGTAGTCGGTGGACTGGCAGCGTGGCCCTAAACGACACCTTTAGATGTTTGCAACGCAAGAGCTTTCGCCGAAAGTTGAATTTAGATCCATTTCTTCCCCAGCAACCAGACTTTGATCATTTGCGTTAGGCTCACATAGCCAACCAGCGTC
>DATLVJ010000448.1:0-2895 GCA_035577585.1 Candidatus Limnocylindrales bacterium | reverse complement strand
CTTACGCGTACGCGGGATTCCTGGCGTTCGCAGTGCTGGCGATAGCGATCGCCGGATGCGGCGGCGGGGGCGGTGGAGGAGGCGGACATCAGGTGACGATCAAGGCGAGCTACGTGGGCGACAGCAATTATGCGGCGTCATCCGGCAACACCGGCGTCACCGTTCAATAAGCGGGATTTAGATCAAGAGAGGCGCTTCGCAGTTGCGAAGCGCCTTTTTTATTTTGTAGCGTAGTTCGCAGTGATTTTATTTGCCGCGGAGTCGCATGCTTGGCGGAAGGGCAAAGAGCGGACCGCCTCAGAAGGCGGTCCCCACAAAAGTGGGATGCAGCCTAGTTGGTGGCGTTGGGCGGGAAGAAGATGTTCCAGAATTGTGGGGAAGGGGTAGTGAATTCCACCGGCACAAGAGAACCGTCGGCGTTGAGTTGAGGTGGACGGACGACATGGGCTTCCACTTTTTTCTGGGTCTTGGGATTTTCAACCGAGAGTTTTGTGCCCATGGGGATGCCTTCGGGCAACACGATCATTGCGCCGCTGGCGCTTACGGTGTGCGTAAAGCCGTGCAGCGGGTGAGTCTTTCCCGGAATGTGGATGATGACGGGCATCTTTAGCAGGACGCGTTGCGCGCGACGGCGTTCTTCGGCGGTCTGCGGACGGGCCACGGCGGCACCGCGCTTCACGTTGTGAGATGGGGCGACGGGCGGTGCGGCGTTCAGTTTTTGCGGCGGCGTCACAGCTCAATCCCCCAGAATTCCATTTCCGGTGCAACAAGCTCGACGCCATATTCCCAGCCTTCGGGCTGCTGATTCCCTTTCCAGACGACGACGGCGGCGTTGCTGGACTGCGTGGCCAGATTCGTAAGAGCCAGGCGCTGGTCAAGTTCTAGCGTCTCCGTCAGAAACACGAGACATCCGTAGGGGTTCACGGTGCGGGTGATGGCTTCAACGGTTTTGCGCTTTCCGGCTTGGGCTTCCCACTCCAGGCGAATAGGCACGCGGGAATTCATGCGGCGCCCGCGGCGCTTTTCACTGTAGCGCACACCTTCTTCTTTGAGATCGCGAAGTTTGACCGTCATTTTGCCTCTTGATGGTCATGCTAAAGTTAGGAGGGAAAGACGGTCAATGGTACGAATAAAGCAGAGGATGCAAAAGAGTAGCTGTCCGAAAGGACAGGGATGGTCGTAAGTTGAAGAATCTGATCGTGAATGCGGATGACCTGGGCTGGACCGAGGGGATCAACCGCGGTATCGCGGACGCCCACCGGCGCGGCCTGGTGACGAGCACTTCCCTGCTGGCGAACGGGCGCGCGTTTGAATCGGGCCTCGCCGTGCATCGCAACCATCCGGAGCTTGGCATTGGCGTGCACTTGAATTTGAGCGACGGGCCGCCTACGGCGCCAGCTTCGAGCGTGTCCGGGCTCTTGAACAAAGCGGGCGAGCTCGAAGCCGGCCCTGAGAGCCTGCTGCTGCGCATCGCGGCACGTAGTCTCCCTGTGAACGAAGTCGAGTTGGAATGGGATGCGCAAATCCTGAAGATCAAGGGCGCGGGAATTACGCCCACGCATCTGGACGGTCATAAGCACGTACATATGCTCCCTGGATTGTTTCAGGTAGCGCTGCGGCTGGCGCGCAAACACGGAATCGGAGCGATTCGTATTTCGCATGAGGAGTCTCGCCTGCGCGCGGTGCTTTCTTCGGGGGGCGACCTGAAAACCAGCGTGCTGCTGAAACAGGGGATGCAAGCCAGAGGGCTGAAACTGCTGGCGCGGGATGCGCGGGATATGGCGGGGCGGGCCGGCATATCTGCGACCGATTATTTCTGTGGAATCGCGCAGACCGGAGTGCTGACTCGCGAAGGGGTGGAACGGCTGCTGGAAACCTTGCCGGAGGGAACCACGGAGCTGATGTGCCACCCGGGATATGTGGACGACGAATTGCGAACGACCAGGACCAGGCTGCAGGGTTCACGGCAAACGGAACTGGAAATTTTAACGGACACGTCGGTCAGAAAAATTGTCGCCATGCGGGGGATACGCCTGATAAACTATGGTTTCCTGGCTCAGGCGGCATAGCCGCAGCCAAAATAGATTCCGAAACTTGGGGACCTGCAAGACTGCGGCCCTGGCTTGCAGAAAGAGGCATTGAAAAGTCCGTATGAGAAGTGACGCACCCATCCACTATTCTCTCGTCGTTCCCTTCTTCAACGAGCAGGAGAACATCCCGACGCTGTACATGAAGCTGACCGAGGTGATGGATTCGATCGGCGAGCCCTACGAAATGGTCTTTGTGGACGATGGCAGCAAAGACAACACCTACAAGGTTCTGGCGGAAATTTACGAGCATGACCGGCGCGTGAATGTGGTGCGGCTGCGGCGGAATTTCGGGCAGACGGCGGCGCTGAAGGCGGGTTTTGATTTTGCACGAGGGGAAATCATCATCTCGATGGACGGCGATTTGCAGCACGACCCGGATGAGATTCCGCGTTTCCTCGAAAAGATCGAGGAAGGCTATGACCTGGTGAGCGGCTGGCGTCACCAGAGGAGAGACCACTGGCTGATGCGGCGGGTGCCGAGCCGCGCGGCGAACTGGCTGATGGCCAAGCTTTCCGGGATCGACCTGCATGATTTCGGTACCACTTTTAAGGCCTACCGGCGGGAGATATTGCAAGAGATTCAGCTGTACGGCGAACTGCACCGGTTTATTCCGGCGCTGGCAAGTTCCACGGGAGCGCGCATCGCGGAAGTGCCGATTTCGAATCCGGACAGGAAAAGCGGCAAGTCCAATTACGGAATCGGGCGAACGATTCGAGTGTTCTTCGACCTGATCATGGTGAAGTTCCTGCTGGATTATTCGACTCGACCGCTGCAATTTTTCGGAATGCTGGGGCTTGCGGGCACA
>DATLVJ010000447.1:0-8925 GCA_035577585.1 Candidatus Limnocylindrales bacterium | reverse complement strand
GACCTTTCCGGTGGACCCGAAGCTGCGGGAACGCGCGGAAGAGGCAGCGAAGAGCCTTTCGCACGACCTGCCACTGACGGTGAACGATGTAGTCGCGTCCTACCTGAATTTTTTCCAGACGCCACGCGGGCGGGCGATTGTGGAGACAGGGCTGCGGCGCAAGGGAAAGTACGACGACATGATCGCGCGGGTGCTGCGGGAAGAGGGCGTGCCGCAGGACTTGATCTACCTGGCGCAGGCGGAGAGCGCGTTTCAGCCGCTGGCGCTTTCGCGCGCGGGGGCCCGGGGAATCTGGCAGTTCGTGCAGTGGCGGGGAAACGAATACGGATTGAAGCGCACGTGGTGGGTGGACGAGCGCATGGATCCGGAGAAAGCGACGCGGGCGGCGGCGCAGCATTTGCGGGATTTGTACGGGCTTTTCGGGGATTGGTACCTGGCGATTGCGGCGTACAACTGCGGACCGGGAAACGTGCAGAAAGGCGTGGAGCGGACCGGGTACGCGGATTTCTGGGAACTGTATAAACGGAACGTGCTGCCGCGCGAGACGAAGAACTACGTGCCAATTATCCTGGCGTTGACGCTGATCGCCAAGGACGCCGCGCATTACGGGATTTCCGTGGACCCGGAGGCGGAAGTAGAGACGGATGTGGTGAAGCCGGGACGCGCGATTGACCTGCGGCTGGTGGCGGAGACGATTGACGTGGACGTGGCCACGCTGCGGACTCTGAATCCTTCCCTGCTGCGGATGGCAACGCCGGACGATCCGGGGTTTATGCTGCACCTGCCAAAAGGAACCGCGGGGACTTTTTCGGCGGAGATTGCGGATATCCCGGCGGACAAATGGGTAAGCTGGCGGCGGCACCGGGTGGAGAGCGGGGAGACGCTGACTTCGATTGCAAAGAAATACCGGGTGACAGCCGGGGCGATTGCGGCGGCCAACGACCTGGAGGCGGGGACGGGGCTGGAAGCGGGCGAGAAGCTGATCATTCCAGCAGCCCGTCCGGTGGAAGAGACCAAGAGCCGGTTGGTGCGGTACCGGGTCCGGCGGGGAGATACCATGGGGGGAATTGCGGACCAGTTCAGCGTGACCGACGCGGACATCCGGAAATGGAACGGGCTGAAGGGCGGCAAAGTGAGCCGCGGGATGGTATTGCGGATTTACACGGTGGGGGGCGCTCCGGAAGCGCATGCTGTCAAGAGTTCGGCCAAAACGCGGCGCAAGAAGGCCGCGAGCGCGGGTGGAAGCCACACGAAGCCGTGAAGAAAGTGACGGGTGGAAGAGGGGCCGGAACGCCTTGGAACGCGAATTTTGCAGGGAAATGGCGCGGTCGTATCGGGAAAGCTTGACAAGGACGAAGGAGTGGGATAACAAATCGCAAGGACGGAGTGCAGGCAGTCTCCGACTGGTGCAGCGTGCCAAGAACAACGGGTAAGAAGGTTCCCCATGGGGAGGAGAGCATGGATATCGAGAAGGATCAGTTTGAAGATGACGAAGAGCTGTCCCGGTTGGAAGACGATGAAGAACTCGGCGGAGAGCCGGGAGGCATTGTCGAAGAAGAGGAAGAGCTGCTGATCGTGGAGGAAGAGCCGGCCGACGAAGGCGACGAACCAGCGCCCAAGCCGGCGGCGAAACCAGCGCCGAAGCCCTCCAAAAAGAAAGCTGCTCCCAAAAAGGCGGCAAAGAAGAAAGCCAAGAAGCCCGCCAAGAAAGCCAAGAAAAAGCCGGCCAGGAAGGCGAAGGCCAAGCCGAAGAAGAAGGCGGCAAAGAAGGCAAAGAAGCGGCGCCGGTAGACCGGTTTCGATCTATTTCACCAAAGGCTCCCCGGAAACACCGGGGGGCCTTTTTTTTGCGCGTGGTGCCGGAATGGAGAGGAGGAGCCCGATGGAGGGAGCGGTGGGGACCGGAATGGATTGGAGCGCGTTCCGGAAGGGGAAACAGGGGTGCGGGATTAGGCGGACAACTTGCCTGGGGAATCAAGTATCGCTACGATAACCGCACATGATCAAGGCCCTGGAAGAGATCCGGCGGATGCGCGGCGGCGCCCAGTCGCACCTGATGAGGTGCTCGGACGGAAACTACTACGTGGTGAAGTTTCAGAATAACCCGCAGCATCGAAGGATTCTGGTGAATGAGCTGCTGGGTACACGGTTGGCGTCGCGGCTGGGGCTGCCAACGGCGCCGGTGGAAGTGGTGGAGGTAGGCGCGGAACTGATCCGGCTGACGCCGGAGTTGTGCATCGAGCTGCCGCGGTCGCGGACGCCATGCGCGGCGGGGCTGCAGTTCGGCTCGCGGTATCCCGGAGATCCGCGGGAGTTGACGCTGCACGATTTTCTGCCGGATGAAAAATTGCGGGAGGTGGAAAACCTGCACGATTTCGCGGGAATGCTGGTCTTTGACAAGTGGGTGTGCAACACGAACGGCCGGCAGACCGTTTTTTTCGAGGAGAAAACGCGGGCGGGCGGGTTGACGCCGGGAGCGGCCGGCACCGGGCCGGGACTTAGAAGCGGGGAGGTTGCACGTGGAACGTTGCCCCAGGGGGAAGCGCCGCGTGAAAAGGACCGTGAGGAATCCCCGCAAGGGCGGACTTACCGGACGGTGATGATCGACCAGGGATTCTGCTTCAACGCGGGAGAGTGGAATTTTCCGGATGCGCCGCTGCGCGGATTGTACGCGCGGAGCCGCGTGTACGAGGGCGTGACGGGACTGGATTCGTTCGGGCCGTGGCTGGGGCGGTTGGAGAAACGCATCACGGAAAAGGTGCTGGCGGAGCTGGCGGAGGAGATTCCGCCGGCGTGGTACGAAGACGATTACGATGCGGTGCTGCGGCTGCTGGGGCAACTGCAGCGGAGGAAGCGGCGGGTGGAGGAATTGATCTTGTCGGCAAAGAGTTCGAACCGGCAGCCGTTTATCAGCTGGAAGTAGTGACTGGTGATTGGTGACTGGTGGAAAACATCCAGCAGCCCTTGACCACCGGAATGAAGAGTAGGCGCGCGACTGTTGGCTGTTCAACAGGAGACTGAATCGGGGTTTCACCAGGCACTAGTCACCGATCACCAGTCACCTTGCTGGGAGGAGAACAATGGCGACACAGGCAAATGGAGTGGATAGGACACTCGCCTACCGCGTGTTGCGGTATACGCCGAACCTGGTGCGCGACGAGTGGGTGAATATCGGCGTGCTGGTGTTCGATCCGTCGAACGGGGAGCGGCGGATGCGGCTGATCGAGGAACCGGAAGAGTATGAGCGCGTGCGGCGGCTGCACCCGCGGGCGGACGAGGAATTGCTGCGGGCGCTGCGCGACGACCTGGAAAATCGATTCGCGACGGCGACGCAGCTTTTTCACGGAAACACAGGCGGCAACGGGCAGGCCAGCTTGGAGTGGCTGAAGCTGCTGGGAAAGTGGGACGAGACGCTTTCAAACGCGCTGCAACTGGCGCCACAAAAGGGTGTTCACGCGGACGACCTGGACGCGGAGACCGAGCGGTTGTACGCGGACCACGTGGCCTTGCAGCGAAGCGCGGCGCGGGTCGGCGCGGCGGGGAGCCGCGGGGCGATCCGCTCGTATTGCGCGCAGGTGTTCAAACAGGCGCAGGTGTGGGAGAGATTGCAGAAAGGTGTGCGCGCGGAAGAGTTCACGTTTTCGGGGGACCCGATGCGCATCGATTACAGCTACCGGCGGAACGGGACCCGCGGGTTTGTGCAGACACTTAGTGTTTCGCGCGCGCCGGGGGACGTGAAGTCGCTGGCGTACACGGTAGAACGCATCCGGGGCAAGGTGGCGGCCAGCGAATTCACCGCCGTGACCGACGTGCATCTGATCGCGGAAAACGAGCGGCACCAGTTTGTGCGTGAGACCTTACGTGCCGCGGGAGTGGAGGCCGTGCCGCTGGAAGGACTGGCCGTGTGGACGGCGAAGATGCGGCCAATGATTCAGTGAGGAAGTGATCCGTGGCCGGTGGCCGGCGACCAGCGACCAGGGAAGAGTGACTGGTGACTCGTGATTGGTGACTGGTGAAGACCTTCCTCGCCCAAGTCATTCCGCTTTTGAACAGCTAATAACCCACTCGCTCTTCTCTGTACACCTGTTACAGGTATCTCTGCACCAGTCACTAGTCACCGATCACCAGTCACTAAACGAGGGGTTCGGACCAGTTTTCCAGGGTCTCTTTCACTTTGTGTAAAAATTGGTGGGCGACGGCACCGTCCACCACGCGGTGGTCGTAGCTGAGCGTGACGTAGCACATCGAGCGGATGGCGATGGAGTCGTTGATAACCACCGGGCGCTTTTCGATCGCGCCGAGCCCCAGAATGCCCACGTTCGGCTGGCTGATTACCGGCAAGCCGAAAAGGCCGCCGAAGACGCCGGGATTGGTGATGGAGAAGGTGCCTTCCTGGACCTCCTCGGGCTTGAGCTTTTTCGAACGGGCGCGCTCGGCGAGGTCGTTCAGGTTGCGCTGAATGCCGAGAAGATTCTTTTCGTCGGCGTTGCGGATGACCGGCACGAGCAGGCCCCAGTCGAGGGCCACAGCGATGCCGATGTTGATCTCTTTGTGCAGGACCATGCTGGTTCCGTCGAGCGAGGCGTTCAGCGTCGGATAGGCGCGCAGGCCGGCGACGGCCGCTTTCACGAAGAAGGGCATGAAGGTCAGCTTGGTCTCGTAACGCTTTTCGAACTCTTCCTTGGATTTGGCGCGGATGGCGGCGACCTTGGTCATGTCGATTTCATCGACCGAGTAGACGTGCGCGGAAACATGCTTGGAGGCCACCATGTGCTCGGCGATTTTCTGCCGCATGTTGCTGAGCGGCTGCACTTCATAGTTGCCGAAATAGATGCGCTCGCGAGAGACACCGACCTGGAGGGCCGCGACGTACTGGCTGCCGTGGACGGCAGGCGCGCCGGGAGCGGCAATGGGAGCTGGCGCAGGAGGTGGAACGGACGGGCGCGCGGCAGCGGGAGCAGGCGCTTGCGCGGCGGACGGCGCGGATTGCCCGGCGATGACGGCTTCGATGTCTTCCTTGGTGATGCGGCCCGCGGCGCCGGTGCCTTCGATGGCGGAAAGATCCACGCCGTGTTCCTTGGCAAGCCGGCGAACCAGCGGCGAGGAGTGAATGCGTTCGGTGGAACCGGAAGACGATGCGGCAGCAGATGCGGCTGGAGCGGAAACGGCCGCGGCGGGCGCGGGAGAGGACGGTTTGGCTGCAGCAGGTGTGGGTGCTGGAGCCGGTGCCGTCTTGGCTGGAGCAACTGCCGGAGCAGGGGCGGAGGCGGCAGCGGAGCCCGCGCCGTCAATCACGGCCACAATGGTTTGGATGGGAACGGTCTGGCCTTCGGCGATCTTGATCTCTTTCAGGACGCCCGCGGAGGGAGAAGGAATTTCGGCGTCGACCTTGTCGGTGGAAATTTCAAAGAGGGGCTCGTCGCGCTCGACCTTGTCGCCGGGTTTCTTGAGCCATTTGGTGATGGTGCCTTCAAAGATGCTTTCGCCCATCTGGGGCATGACGACATCAACTGCCATGGGATTGCTCTCCTTCGCCTGATCTGCCGGGTGAAATTTCGGGAATGCGTGGCGGTCCTGGCATGTTCCGCGGAACCCAACTAGTTTACAGCGAAAGACGAGGGGCGAAAAGGGCGGGGGCGGAGAGTGTTACAGATACCGGCAAAACGCGGGTTCAGGGCTTGGTGGTGAACGTGAAATTGAGGGTCTGCGGATCGCCGCTCGACTTGATTTCGACTTCCTGGGACTTGGTACCGAGGGTTTCATGCCAGGCAGTGATGGTGTAGCGGCCGGGAGGAAGATCCGGCAGGACGAAACTGCCGTCGTCGCCGGTGATGGCAAAGTACGGCGTCCTTAGTACAACAAAGTAGCCCTGCATCCAAGGATGGATGTTGCACTTTACGGGAATGAATTCTTCATTTTCGTAAGAGTAAGCGAAGGGAGGGGTGCGCGGGGGCTGAATCTTGTTCCATTCGCGATTGGCCTTGGCGAGGGGATGAATGTTGTGGGAGAGCGGGTCGCTGTTGGAAATTTTCACTTCCTGGCCGACGCGGAAGGCGAGGACGTGGGTGGTGTACTGGCAGCCCTGCTGATCGAAGAGGACGGGAGTCGCGGGGACGGGGCCGGGATAGGGGGCGCCCTCGGAAATATAGACGACCACGTTGCGGATGGCATTGCCCGGACCGAGAAGAAGAGATTCGGAAGCGAGCGGATTCGCGGCGTGCATCTGCGCGCAGGCTGGTTCCCTCGAAAGATCAAGCGGTTTGGGTTTCAGAGCCGGGCCGTTGAGCGTCACTTTGCCGCTGAGCCTGGTGCCGCCCGGCGCGGCGAGAAGCGCGGCGGGAACGAAGCAGAGGAGCGTCGCCGCGAAGCAGACGAGAGCCGCCAGCATCGAGCGGAAGCCCCGGGTGTTGGAGAATCCAGAGATCATGGTTCTTGCGGAAGTTGAGAAACGCGGCAGAGCGAGAAGCCAAAAGCGAGAGGGAGGATTTGCCGTGCCAACCCCGTACAGATTCGATTTTACCGGTGTGACGGAGAGTGGTTTTGAGAATAGGAACCGGCAGGTTCAAATGGTTACTAACTTTTTGAGCGGTGAGCGCGGGCGGGCCCTGGAGCCGGACTAAGGTTGAGACGCCCGCCCCGGAACACCATCCGGGGCGCAAAGTACGCGCCTCAGAAGGCGGCCTCTAAAAAAACTAGAACCTGGCGAGGTCTTTGGCGGCGGTGAAGATTTTTTGGGCGTTGGGGAGGAAGGCCTCTTCCAGGGTGGGGGCGTAGGGGACGGGCGTGTCGAGCGAGGCGACGCGGAGGACCGGGCCGTCGAGGTCGTGAAACGCTTTTTCGAAGAGGATGGCGGCGATTTCGCCGGAGATGCCGCCGGTTTTTGTGTCTTCGTGCACCACCAGGCATTTGTTGGTCTTGCGGACGGATTGCAGGATCGTTTCCTCGTCGAGAGGCAGCAGGGTGCGAAGATCGATGACCTCGGCTTCGATGCCTTCCTTGACGAGGGCTTCGGCGGCTTCGAGAGACGTGTGCATCATCGCGGCGTAGGAAACGATGGTCAGGTGCTTTCCTTCGCGGCGGACGACGGCTTTGCCGAGCGGCACGGTGTAATCGCCCTCGGGAATTTCTTCCTTCAGGCGGCGATAGAGAAATTTGTGCTCGAAGAAGAGAACCGGATTATTGTCGCGGATGCTGGCCTTGAGCAGCCCCTTGGCGTCGTAGGGCGTGGACGGATAGACGATTTTGAAGCCGGGCGTGTGCAGGAAATACATTTCCGGGCTGAGCGAATGGAACGGGCCGCCGTGGACGCCGCCGCCCGACGGGCCCCGGACAACGATCGGGGCGGGCGCGTTCCAGAGATAGTGGCCCTTGGCGACGAAGTTGGTGAGCTGATTGAAACAGCAGGCGATGAAATCGATGAACTGCATTTCGGCGATGGGGCGCAGGCCGAGATAACTCATGCCACAGGCGGCGCCGATGATGGCGCTTTCACTGATGGGCGTGTCGATGACGCGCTCCCAGCCGAATTTTTCGAGCAAGCCTTCGCTGGTTTTGAACGCGCCGCCGTAAACGCCGACATCTTCGCCGATCAGGACGACGCTGGGGTCGGCGGCCATCTCTTCAAACATGGCCTGGCGGATGGCTTCGAGAAAGGTGATGGGGGCCATGGCTACCTCCGGGCCTTTCCGCGCGCGGCGGATTTCGCCGGGGCCGATTTTCTGGCGGGAGATTTGGCCGCCGGTTTTGCAATGGATTTTGTTTTTGCCGCAGGTTCTTCGACGACCGGTTGCGTGTCCCCGAAATGGATGGGTGCGTTTTCGCGGGAAGAGGACTTGCCGCGGCCGAAGCCTTCAACTAGCCAGACCGGCTCGACACTGGATTTGGGCGGCGTCACTTCAGAGATCGGGCGCTCCCACTTGGGACGGATTTTGTGGCAATCGTCGCCAGTGCAATACACACCTTCCGACACAAATTCCGGCGGAGGCATCGGAGAGTTTTCGGCGAACTCGCGGTCTTTTTCAAGCAATGCGTTGATCTTGTCTTCGATTTCCTTTTTCCCTTTGGCGTCGAGGATTTTTTCGGCGGTCAGAAATTTTTCGTAGAGCGTGATGGGGTCGCGCTTTTCCCAATACTCGCGCTGCTCCGCAGGAACGTATTCGGCGGGGTCGTGCTGGGCGTGGCCGCGGCGGCGGAAGGTTTTGGCTTCGATGAGGATGGGGCCTTCGCCGGCGCGGGCACGATCCACGGCTTCTTTCGCGGTCGAGTACATCGCCACCGCGTCGTTGCCATCCACGATGTAGCTGGCGATGCCGTAAGCCTTCGCGCGGTCGGCCAGATTTTCGATGGGCACCTGACGGCGGACGGGCGTGGAATACGCCCACTGGTTATTTTCTAGAATCAGGACGAAAGCCGCTTTCTGCGACGCGGCGAGGTTCAGGCCTTCGTGAAAAACCCCAGTGGAGCTGCCGCCGTCGCCGATCCAGGTCATGGCCACGATTTTCTGGCCGAGATAGCGGCCGGCCATGGCCACGCCGGTGAGAACGGGAATCAAATCGCCGAGCATGGAGATGGGCGAAACGATGTGCAGATTTTCGAGATCGCCGAAGTGGCTGGTGCCGTCCTTACCGCGCGTGGGCGAAGTGTATTTCGCCATGTGCTGGGTGAAGATGTCGCGCGCGGGAACGCCTTTGACCAGCAGCGCGCCGATGTTGCGAATCATGGGCGCCATCCAGTCTTTTTTCTGGAGGGCGTAGGCGCTGCCCACGGAGATGGCTTCCTGGCCCAGGCTGGAGTAGAGGCCGCCGACGATCTTGTTCTGGCGGAAGAGGCGGGTCATGGTGTCCTCAACCTCGCGGTTGAGGCGCATGAAGTAGTAGAGGTCGAGGTATTGCTGGCGCGAAAGTTTCTGCTTGGCGGCGGTTTCGG
>DATLVJ010000446.1:0-21639 GCA_035577585.1 Candidatus Limnocylindrales bacterium | reverse complement strand
CTTGAGCCAGTCCTGCTTCAACCGCGCGAGGGGAGCCAGACGCGGGTCCGTGGCGTGCGTTTCGCAGCGGCACTCTTCGTGATTCAGACTCGCGCCACACGTGGGGCACAGACCGCGGCAATCGCTTTGGCAGATAACTTTCATCGGCAGTGACAGCAACACCTGCTCCTTCAGGACGTCGGCGAGGAACAGGCCTTCTCCTTGAAAAAATCCGATTTCGGTGTCGTCATCTTTCAGCCGCTCTTCTTCGGGCTTGCTGGCCTTCTGAAGCGGCTGATAGAAGAGGTCAAAATCCTTGTGTACTTCCTCGATTACCGGCTCCAGGCAACGGGCGCAGACCATTTCGATCTTGGTTTCCAGCTCGCCGGTAACGCGGATCTGCCCTTCCAGAAGCTCCGCCTGGGCGGTAACTTCCAGCGGGCCCGCCTGCTTCACTTCGCTAATGCCGTAATCAATGCTGCCCGGGGCGTATGTCTTCCGGATGCGCACTTTGCGGACGGCAAGTTCCTTGACGTCGAGAAACATGTCTTCGGCGCCTCCGGCGCGTACGCTCATGCCTATCCATTATTTGTGGAGTTGGCAGGTAAGTCAAGAAAGGGGGGCAAAAAGGCGAGGAAAAGCGGGCGATTCGGTCAACTGAAGCTACTAGTACCCATCTGCGCCTCTCCTCCGAAGGCTTTACCGGCGAAGCACCAGGCAACTGGCTATCATGTCGTGCAACGCCTGCCGGCGTTCCGTGAAGCCCGCCATGATGTAGCCGAGCCCGATAGGGACCATGCCCGTGACTATCTTGGCAAAGAATCGGCCCGAGGCGCGGCCGAACGTGACCGGCTGGCCAATCAGGTCGGTAACATAGATGCCGAGCGCTTGCTTACCCCAGGTGCCCTGCCTCTCGCCGCTTTCGAGATAGGCGTGATACAGCCACTGCGCCAGGACCCCTATCAGGGCAAAGACCAGAATCATTGCGACGAGGCTAATGATAAAGGCGGGATCCGGCTGGCCATGGTGCTGAACCATCTCAATAATGTGCACTTCCATGCCAGTCAGAAGAAATAGCGGTATCAGCAAGACCCCGAGCGCCAAGCTCATGATTACGCTATCAATCAGCGCGGCGACAACCCGAAGCCAGAAACCGGCGTACGTGAGGCCGCGGGAGGCAACAAGGCCCGCGGGATCGGCATAGGCCGCATGAGAGGATCCTCCGATATAGGAAGATGGAGCCGCGGGGCTTAGAGCAGCCGCGGCCGGCGGTCCAGTTGGCGTACCGCACGAAGTGCAAAATGCCGTGCCAGCCGAGAGATTTGCACCACACTTGGAGCAGTACTCAGTCCGGGTCCTCCGTTCAGCTCACCGAAGCATTCAGGTTGTTGAAACTTTTCGTTGCAAGAAATGCCCGCATGAAAAATCAGTTGCCGCAGCCTTCGCGCCGGAACTCTTCGAGACGTTTTCGAGCTTCCACATTACCCTTGCGGGCCGCGGCAGAGAGCAGGATTCGCGTCTGGTCGCAATTTTTCGTTACTCCCTTGCCGGTGCGAAACAGCTCGGCGAGTGCGATTTCCGCGGCGGTATTCCCTTTTTCCACGGATGCCCAAAGCAGCTGAATCGCCGCCGGCACTTCTGACGCTCTGCTTGGCGATCGAAGAATTTGCAACGCTTCCAGGTATTCCTGTTGCCCGCCCTCGACGGACTTGTCCACCGGCGAAGACGGTGCGCCCTGCCGGGTAACCTGGGTCAACGGTACAAGCGTCCCCGGAGCCGCATTTTTCACTTGCGGGGTCGGCGTCGCGTCGGCGGCCGCGGGAAGGTTTGCGCTTTTAGGCTCCGTCGTCTCCGGCGATGTCTCGCTGCTCGCCACCGGAGGTTCAACAACGCGGGGAGCGGGGGCGGATGGAGGAGTCGCGTGTGAAAGGAAAGGAGTCTCCGGCCGAGCGGCTTTGGAGCTTTCCGAAGTTTCGTCTCCGGCGATCTGGTGGCCGAGCCAGATGATCGCCTGGCCAAGTTCGCGATGGAAGACGTAAGAGCCGGCAAACAACGTCACGAACAGCATGATTACGATGACGCGCCCGAGTGTAAAACTATCCATCCAACCGGGAGTTTCCGCATCGGTCTCCCCCTCAATTGAAGAAAAAGGTTCGAGGGCAGGCGGGGTCCGGCGCCATGGAACTCCGCGCTGCGCGGGCGCGGCGAACGCAGGTTCGGCAATTTTCGGTTCTGCCGCGGGGGCAGGCTCTGGCTTTGCCAGCGAAATCTGAATTCTTGCCGGAGGCTCATCGACTGGTATTGGCTTCGCGAGGGGAGCGACCGGCTCCGGGGAAACATCCGGTGGCGGCGGCCCCGGGCGCACGGAAGAAAGTTTCAGGAGCGGCGGCAAGGGCGGCGCTTCCGGCTCCCCAATTCTCGAAGGAACGACTGCTGCGGGTAGCGGTGTCGGCTCTTCCCGAAGTTCAGGAATCGGGTCGGGCAACGCCATCACCGTTTGGGGCGGCGGTGTTACTGGCTGCGCTATTTCTATACTCGGCGGGGGCGGTGACTCCTCCATCAGTGGTGTCGCAATAATTGGTGGGGGTGGAGCTGGGCTTTCCATTGCCGCCGAGACCGAAACTGGCGGAGGTTCCGGAATTGGCGGGGTCACAACTGCCGGTGGCGGCGCGATTTCCGCCTCCGGCGAAATCATCGTCACCGCCGGCTCCGGCTCGGGTGGCGCGGTTGCTTCCCGCTTGGCTGCGGCCGGCGCACTTTCTTCGACTGGACGAGTGGCTGAAGACGCCCTTGGTCCCCGAATCTTGGAACGCAACTCAGTCAGTGAGGTGCGCTTCGACGAATCTGTCTGCTCCGGTTCGGCTTCCGGCAAAATCGGTTCATCGAACTTTTCCAGCCAGCGGCGAATCTGGTCGCGGGAATGTGCGGGAAGTCCGGCGAATTCAAGCGCCGCGACGCGGCCGCCGTCGTCTACTCGAAAAACAATTGCTTCCCCGTCGATCCTGGCCGAGGAATCCAGGGCAAAAGAAAATGGAATTTTTTCCGATGGCCGCAGGGGCAACATGGCGCGCAGAGAAAACCCTTGTTCCGAGAGGTCGCGCATCATTCCGCCGTTTGCCGGGGGAAGTTCCACGTAGACGAGGCTCAGGGGCCGTTTTCGAAGTTGTGTCCGGCGCTCGGTCTTCAAAGTCATGGGAAGGGGCGTTAGGAGAATTCTAACCCGCAATGCCGGGTTTGGGTGAGAGGTTATGAAACTGGAGAGCAATTCTGAAGCTTTCCAGGAGGGCGGTTTCAGGTTGAGCACAACCCGAAGCGAAGCCTGCGAGGCGCTGCCGAAAACGGCGTAAGTTTGAGTCAGCAGACGGGTCTACCCAATGAAAATCAGGATTTTGATGGCGGCCACGATCGTCGCGGGCGCACTGTGCGCGGGCTACTGGTGGTGGCAGCGGCCCACAAAGCTTGGAGAGACCGAAAACCTTTTATTGGGTGATATCGAAAATGAGAGCGGGGAGAGCAATTTCGACGGCTCGCTCCGCGAAGCGCTTCGAATTGCCTTGGCGCAATCTCCGTACCTGAATCTGGTTTCTGACGAAAAAATCCGAAGCGTGTTGCGCGATATGGGACAAGCGGAGGGCGCTCCGCTGACGGAGACGCTGGCCCATTCTGTCTGCGCAAAAACGGGAGTGCAGGCTTACCTGGCGGGAAAGATCGTTCGCAAAGATGGCGGCTATCAGGTCAAACTGACCGTCTACCGGTGCGCGGGAACGCGGTGGATGGCCAAGGCCAGCGCCGAAGCGGCGCGCGCGGACCTGGTGGTGCAGCACCTGGGAGGGGCAGTTCGCGAGCTCCGCCGGGATTTAGGAGAGAGCGCCGCATCCGTGCGGAAATACGACGTACCGCTGGAGCGGGCTACTACACCAATCCCCGCATCGCTGAAGGCCTATCAAGAGGCAAGAAAAGCAATCCGGGAAAAGAGCGATCTGGAAGCTGTGCCTCTTTACAAGCGCGCCATCGAACTGGACTCGCGATTCGCGGTGGCGCATTCGGGGCTGGCGGTCAGCTACTACAACCTGAATCAGATGGGGAAAGCCGGCGAAGAGGTCCGGCAGGCATACGAGGCCGGCGACCGGCAAACCTACCGGGAACATCTGAATATCGAGACTCTCTATTACGACCTGGCGCAAGGGAACATCGAGAAGGCCATCGAGGGCTACAAGGAATACATCCGCACCTATCCCCGCGACGATGTTGCGCTTGGCAATCTCTCCAGCGAATATTTCGTAATTGGGGATTACGTTGAGGCGGCGAAATACGCTGAGGCGGCGCTGAAGCTCGACCCGGACTCCGCGGCCTGGTACGAAAATTATTCAACCGCGCTGCTGGCGCTGTCGCGGCCGGCGGAAGCGGAGAAAGTGATTCAGGAAGCATTCTCGAGAAAATTAAATGACCCTTCGCTGCATTCCAACCTGTATGCGGTGGCTTTTGCCCAGGGCGATTCCACGGTGATGCAGCGGGAACTGCAGTGGGCGGAGGGCAAAACAAACGGAGAGGATTCCCTGCTGGCCGCGCAATCTGACACGGAGGCGTATTTCGGCCGGCTGCAAAAGGCACGCGTGTATTCGCGGCGGGCGGTGGAATCCGCAAAAAAGGCGGAATTGCCGGAGTCCGCTGGCGTATGGGAAGTGGAAGCGGGCATGCGCGAAGCGATGTTCGGGTATCCAGAGGAAGCCAGAAAACACGCGGAGGCCGCGCTACAGCTTGTTCCCGACAGCAAGGATGTCCGGGCGCTGGCCGCGCTTGTTTATGCGCGACTCGGGGAAGACAGAAAAGCACAGAAAATCATGGACGATCTGCGAGCGCTGTACGTCTCGAACATGGTGATTCAGAAGGCTTGGATGCCGGTGGTGCAAGCCCAGATGAAACTTCGGAAGAAGCAATACGGGGATGCGATCAATTCGCTCGAGAGTGCTTTGCCGTACGAAAAAGGGCAACTGACGGGGAATTTAAGCGACTCCTGCATGATTCCGGCGTTTTTGCGGGGAGAGGCCCAACTCGGAGCGGGAAACGCCCAGCAAGCCCTGGCCGAATTTCGAAAGTTTTCCACGGACGCGGGGATCGTCGGGAGTTGCTGGTCGGCGCCACTGGCGAAATTGGGCGTCGCGCGCGCGGAAGGAAAGTCGGGCTCAACAAGCCAGGCGAAAGCAGCGTATGCGAAATTTCTCGATCTCTGGAAGGGCGCAGATACGGATTTACCCCTTCTGAAGCAGGCCCAGGCGGAAGCCGCCAAATTCCACTAAAGAGGAATTCGCCGGGAATTTCCCTTTCCCGGCGGACCGCTCAGCAGTCAGATCGCGAAACCCGCACAGCAACCGGTACTAAGTTCTGTAGCGCTACTTTTTGCGTGCCAGCTTGACGGCGACGCCCAGAAGAAGTTTGCGATCACCCTCTTCCATCTGCCCGAGCAAGCCGCGGATGCGATTCAGAAAGCCGCCCCACTTGCCCGAAAGACCCCACTCCTCGGAAGGCGAATCTTTCTTTCGAGGAATGACCAACGGTTTGGCTGGGCCGTTGCCCTGGTAGAAGAGTTGATAGAGTGGCACTCCCATTGCGCCGGAAAGTTTCTCCAGCGTCTCGATGGAAGGCGTGGTATGCCCGTTTTCGATTCGGGAGAGATAGCACCGGGACAATCCCGTGCGCTCTTCCAAATCTCCCTGGGATAGTTGCTTTTCTTTACGGATGTCCCGCAATCGTTCTCCAATCATTCCTGTTTCTCCTTAGTGAACTAGGTGATGTTCCCCTTAGAGGGGGTTTTCGGGGACCGGTGTTCCAATCGAGCGGGAATAAATTCGCCCAACTGCACCAATTCTGTGATGTCGCTGGCCAAGCCCAGGTAGCGTACCGGGCGTCCAGCAGGGTCGCGAATGACGAAGCCGCGATCAAAAATCCATCGAATCGAGCCGTCCGGCCGCTTGACGCGGTAAGTGGTCTCCACGCGGTCGCCGGGAAAATCCTGGCCGACGAATTGAATGGCAAATTCGCGATCCTCGGGGATCACGGCATCAAGCCAGTCGTGGGCGTCTCGACCGAGATCTTCGCGGGAGCGCCCCCAGACCGTTTCGTAGGCGGGGCTGACATAAAGAATGTTTTCCGTTTCGGCTTCGAGGAACCAGATGACTTCGCTGCTCTCGCGAGGCTGCTGGGTGACCTGCACGTTGGGCTCGGAATGCGACCTGGCATGCACGCGCCGGATCAGTTCGTCGCGCAGGAAATCCACGTCGGCGGAAAGGCGCGCGATTTCCGTGTCTTTTGTTGTTTCCAGGCGATAGAGAGTCTCCAGAAGTTTTTCGGAGACTTCGCGCTGGTTGGCAACCGTGGACGCTCCCGTAAGCGTCATCGTGGTGGCCACGCAAAGATACGCCGCCAGGGAAAGCGGCATTGCCGTGACCGTGATAAACGGCCCGTATCCATGCAATGAACCCCAGGTGGCGAACCCGCAAAGGACGATGCACGCGCCCGCCGCCTCTAACGGGCAGAAGCGGATTCCAGCCCAGACAAGGAACGGCACGCACAGGAATAGCGGCGTATCCACCCTGTCTGAGAAAACTCCTGCAGGACCAAAACTGATAACGGAGACGATGCTGAGACCAATCAGGAGGACGCTTACCTCAAGAAGTTCACTGAGGTGCAACGGCTGGTGCTTGCCGTTCAAAAGCAGGACCAGGAATGGCGTGAGAACCAGGACGCCCAAGGCATGCCCCGCCCACCAGGCTGCGAAAATGGTTAACGCCTCCGGCCGGTCCAAGCCCGCTGGGCTGGACACAACGCTGGTTCCGACAATCGCGCTGATGAGCGTCGCCAGTGCACCGGCCAATACTGAAAAACGCAGAACATCGGCAGGTCGCGAGAAAGCCTTTGCGCCGCCAGCAAAGCGATTCACCAGGTAGCCCGCCAGGAAGACTTCCGCCGTGTTTCCCGCGGCGATGGTCAACGCCCCCAGCAGCGGTACGGAAGAGATGAGCTCAACAGAGAGGGATGCCAGATAAATGGTGGGAAGTATGCCGCGGCCCCGCAAAAGGAAAGCCGCGAGCGCAATTCCAGCCGGCAACCAAATCACTCCCATGGAAGTCTGGGAATGGATCAAGCGCAGCTCAAATCGCGCGCAAAAAACATAAGATGCAAAGACGAGCAGAAATAAGCCGAGGTCTCGAGCGGAGAAGGACGCCGCTGGTTGGCCCTGTACCAAGTTGGGCTTAGTACCCGGAAAAGTGCGCATATCCACCCAATTGCTCCGCATCCTTGCGGATCAATGCAAACTGGTTAGTACGTTACTATACCGGGGACCTGGAATCTATACTGCGAGCGAATTGACAAAATATATACAGCCTTGGCGCGAACAAAGCAACTGGAAAGAAAGTTCGGATTAAGAGGCGCTAATAAATAGCTTGAGGAACTTTGCAGCTGCTTTTCTGATGATTCGCCGGGAACCAGGGAAGGTTCTGATTCGCGGGCTTTCCTACGAACCAAGATGGTAGGATTTTGATGCGGTCCCCGGGCGGACCGCCTTCCAGAACCGTTTCCTACAGGAGATCTTTCCATGCGCTGGACACCAGGCGGGACAAGCGACGACATCGAGGATCGCCGAGATCAGGACGATGGTGGCGGGGGCGGAGGAGGCTTCGGCTTCGGCGGGATGCATATCGGATTGGGCGGCGTGGTGGTGCTGTTCATTCTAAGCCTGGTCTTCAAGCAGAATTTTTTCGCCCTTCTGGGAGGCGGCACAAGTGCGCCGGTCTCCACGACCGTTCACCGGCCGAATCCCGCGCGCGACGAAGCGGAAAAACCACTGGTGCAATTTGTCTCCTTTGTTCTCGACGACACCCAGAAAACCTGGGAGCAATTGCTGCCTCAACAGGAGGGAGTTCCCTATCGCCATGCTCGGCTGGTGCTGTTTCGGAATCACACGCAATCCGGGTGCGGCGGAGCGCAATCTGCGACCGGCCCGTTCTATTGTCCCGCGGATGAGCGCGTGTACATCGACCTGGGGTTTTATGACGAACTGAAACGCCGGTTCGGTGCGCCGGGGGAATTCGCGCAGGCTTATGTGCTGGCGCATGAAGTCGGCCATCACGTCCAGAAAATCATCGGCATCGAAAACAAGGTGCAGCAACTGCAAAGAGGCAATCCGGCTGAGGCAAATCCATTGTCGGTGAAGACCGAACTGCAAGCGGATTGCTTCGCGGGGGTCTGGGCGCACTCGACGCAGCAACGCGGGCTTCTGGAAGCGGGAGACGTGGAGTCCGCGTTACACGCGGCGGCCGCGGTCGGCGACGATCATATTCAGCAAATGACGCGAGGCCGGGTGCAGCCGGAAACGTTTACCCATGGAACCTCGCAGCAGCGCATGGAGTGGTTCAACAGGGGATTGAATAGCGGGTCCATCACGGCTTGCAACACATTCGCTGGGAGATAGTGTCCAGCAGTTTGCCTGGTGCTGTCTTGAGCCGGAGCAATCAGTCCGAGGGCGGCACGATGCGCGGGCCCGGCACACCCGGATCGCGCGCCTTTTCGACGGCAGCTTCCGCGGATTTGGCTTTCTGTGGATCAACCCAGGCATCCTGGGTCACAAACGTGGTTTGCGTGGGCAGAGCAACCACCGCACCCGCCTTCTCGATCGTATCCAATATTTTCAGCAGCAACTGCTCTTGTGTCGCCAGATAAGCGGTAAATTCCGGTTCCAGGATATAGCAATAAATCTCCACTTCCAGTGCGTACTCCGCGAAGCGCAGAAGCCGCACGCGCGCGGAGGAATCTTCCACTTTCGGATCTTCGATCAGAAGATCCTGAATCCGCCCCAGCACATAGCGGACATGATCCGGTGAAAGGTCATAGCGCAAGCGAATCGTTTGTTGGCAGAGGAATTTGTCGCGGAAGCGCAGATTTTCCAGCACGGCCGAAGCCATAATGCCGTTCGGAATCGAAAGCAGGGTGCGTTCACCGGTCCGCAGGCGGGTGGAACGCAAACCAATATCTTCCACCACACCGGCCTGGTTGTTGATGCGGCAGGGATCACCGACCTGGACGACCTTGTCGAAAAGAATCGAGATGCCGCCGAACATGTTTTCAAAGGTTTTTTGCGCGCCAAGGCCCAGGGCCAGGCCGCCGATGCCAACACCCGCAAGCGCCGTCGAAACATCCACACCCAGGCTGCGCAGCAGAAGTAGGGTCACCAACAGAAAAATGGAAACTTCGGTGAAGCGCCGCACCAGCGAAACGATGGAGCGCTCCGCCAGCATTCCACGCTTCGTGAAGCTGGCGCCAATTCGCGCGGAGATGGCCCGGGTAATCCGCGTGAGTATCCAGTAAAAGTCGAATGCCAGAAAAATCCAGACGATGTGGCGGTAATAGAGCCGGTACAATAGCGACGTCCCGATATACCCGACGAAGATGTAATGCGACACGATCGCAATCGTCAGCGTGATCGGGTCCACTTCAAAAAATCTTTGCGGAGCAAGCGGCGGCTTGCTTCTGGCTTTGCGCGACTTGTTGATCACGAATGCCGAGAGCATCGTGATCAGGCGGCCTCCCAGCAAAGCCACGGGCAGAAAAACCAGCAGCGCGAGCCACTGCCAGAGCGGCATGAACAGCAACCGGTGCGTGACCAGGGTCTGTGGAATCTGCTTCTCGATTCCCGGGAAAGTCAGCGAATCGTACATTTCCGGAACCCGATCCAGCGTCGCCCGCGAAAAATACCAGAGCTTGTGCCCGTGCTCGTCGTCCAGGCGAACCAACTGGATTGGAAATTTATCGCTGGCGCCGAGCGCGCCGACGATTCTTTCCTGGTCGGCAGGCAAGCCGTCGTCCAGGCGTCCCAGCGGGTCGCGGCTGGTAAGCTCCAGAGCACCCGCAAATTTCTGGTTGAAGATCGTCAAGAGTTGCGCGGCAAGTTCTTCGTCATCTTGTTCCGAGCGTCGCCGGCGGCTCGCTGACGGCTGGAAATATTCCACCGCGCGGGCGTAGCGCTCCTCCTGCGCTTCTTTGATGAATCCCAACAGCGTTCCTCGAGGAGTTTCGCGGCCAAGCGGATCCGACGGGATCGCGGGCGCTGAGGGCGTGGCAGCCGCCGGTTGCTGGGCGGTGAGGCCAGGAATCTGCGGCCGGGCCGGGGCGGTGGATACGAGCAAGAGGAATATCAGGAGCAGCGGCCGGCGAACAGGCATTTTCTAAACTCCGTGGAAACGGTTCATTTTAGCCGCTGGGAGGACGCTAGAGAAGGCGGAACGCTTCGCGCGTTGGCGCCGAACTGTTCCTGATGCTGGCGAAGCAGGAACTGGTCGGTCATCCCGGCGATGTAGTCGCAGACCACCAGGTGGCGCGGCATCTGCTGCGCGGTGTGCTCCTGCGATTCGGGCAGCGAACCGCGTTGCTCAAGATAATAGGTGAAGAGTTCGGCGAGGCAGACGACGGAACGCGTGGAATCTTCGGTGATCAGCGGATGGTTGTAGATGTGGGCAAACAGAAAGCCTTTGAGCTGGGCGTTTTGTGCGCGGGCTTCTTCGCTGAACCGCGCCAGGCGCTGCGGGAAATTTCGGATTTCTTCCGCGGAGTGTGCGCCGGATTGCTCCACAAGCGTTTCCGTGTTGGTGATCAGATCGCTGACAAGATGATCGATAACGTGGCGCAGAGCTTCATTAAATTTCAAGCGTACGCGCGCGCCGGGATGCGCCGATTCGACTTGTGCGTAAAACTGCGCGAACAACGGAACTTCCTCCCGAAGCGTGTCCAGGTCCAGCAGCTTGGCTTCGAGTGCGTCGTCGAGGTCGGCGGAGTTGTAAGCAATTTCGTCCACCCAGTCGATGAGCTGCGATTCAAGCGGCGGGCGCAGCTCCAGCAGATATTCAGCCAGCTCCGGGTGCGCGGCTGCCGAATAATCCCGCGAATGTTTCACGATGCCTTCGCGGACTTCAAACGATAGATTCAGTCCGTCGAAGCCGATGTACCTATGCTCGAAGTGCTCCACGATGCGAAGGGCGTGCAGATTGTGATCGAAGCCGCTGCCGTGGGCGCGCATCAGTTCGTCGAGCTTTCGTTCGCCGGCATGTCCAAACGGCGGATGCCCGATGTCGTGCACCAGGGCCAGCGCCTCGACGAGTTCCGTGTTGATACGAAGGGCCGCGGCCACGGCGCGGGCAATCTGGGCGACTTCCAGCGTGTGCGTCAAACGGTCGCGAAAATGATCGGAAAAACGGGTGCTGAAAACCTGGGTTTTTGCTTCGAGACGTCGAAACGCGCGGGAATGGATGATGCGGTCGCGGTCGCGCGCATATTCGCTGCGATAGGCGTGGGGAGTCTCAGCAAAACGCCGTCCGCGCGAGGCCGCCGTATCTAATGCCCAAGGAGCGTAAGTGCGAAGCGTTTCGATTGCCGAAACCTCCGGGTGCAAAGCGGGCCGGCGGAATTTCAGGATTGAGGAGCGAGTTCGCCGAGGCCGCGGTCCGCTTCATCGGCGACGTTCGTATTCGGATAATCTTTCTTAATCTGTTCGTAGAGAGCTGCCGCTTTCTTAGGATCGGTCTGCCGGTAGATACCAGCCACTTCCAGCAGCACCAACGGCTTCGGAACCAGTATCGAGCCGGAGTTGGAAAGCGCCAGCAGAATCTGAATGGCCTCATCCTTTTTCCCGGTGCGCTCGGCGATCAAGGCTTTTTGAAAATCAGCCAGCGCCGCGAGCTCTTTATCGGAACCGGCTCCCAGTTTCTTCAGCTCCTCGGAAGCCTGATTCAGCTTGTCGAGGTCCATCAGGCAGAGCGCGGAATAGTAACGTGCCAATCGGCCGGGACTGGTGCTGGGATATTTCGCTGCGACAGCGGAGAGTTTCACCTCGGCATCCTGGGAACGCTGCAACGGGTCGATGTAGGAAATCTCTCCCGGCAGGCTCGGCTGGCCCGGAAGCAGAATTTGCGCATTGAATACCTTCATCGCGTCGTCGAGCGCCGCCTGGGCCTGGGCGGTCTGGCGATCGTTGTAAATCTTCCAGCCGTAATAGCCGGACAGCAAAACGATGGCAACAAGGATCGCGATGGATGCCAGTCGAGTGTGGGAAAGGACCGCTTCGGCTCCATGCTCAATCGTTTCCCGGACCCGGTCGTGTTTCAGCTCTTTACGCGAAATATGTTCGGACACAAGCACTCTCCCGCATGATTTGGAATCTTCAATCCTAGCATATGTGCAGCGCGCCGGACGCCAGGCGGGTAACCCTTGCCGCAAGGCGCTGCCGCGTTAGAGGCGTGCTTCGCCGGGTGTCGTGTTAATTTTGAAGTGTGCAGACAGGATGTATCCATTGCGGGCAGCAGCACTTGCTTAATGACGATGCCGTGGCCAAGCATCCCAAGGTCAGCTTCAAGTGCACGAAGTGCGGCCTCACGACCATTGTGGAAGTGAAACGCAGCGTGGATCAGACCGTGGTGATTTCGCCGATGCCTTCGTTTGCGCGGGCGGATGCCTCCACGCAGCGCCTGCGGCTGCTTCCGGTGGACGAGGGCCTGCGCCTTCCGGATGGGCTGGACGTGGTGCTGACGGTGGAAAGCGGTCCCCAGGCCAAGAAAAGTTTCACGCTCAGTCAGCCGCGCACGGTAATTGGCCGCAAAGGGGCGGACATTCCGCTGGAGGATCCGGAGATTTCCCGCCATCATTGCGTGATCGAAGTCCGGGAGCGAAACATCAACCTGAAGGACCTGGATTCCACCAACGGCACATTTTTTGAGGGCGAACGCGCGCGCGCGGTCTTGCTGAAGGAAGGCGCGTTATTTCGCATCGGCAGCAGCGTAATCCGCGTCTCATTCCGGCCGAAGTAAATCCCCCCTTCAGCAATCGTCGACTGCCGTGTTCTGGCTCCGCAGGCGTGTGAGATACTGGCCCCGGCAAGAAGCCCCTTCCAACCTGAATGAACCGATTAAGCATCTGCGTGATTACCTTGAACGAGGCGCACGACCTCCCACGATTGCTGAAATCGGCGGACGGCATCGCGGAAGAAATCGTGGTGGTGGATTCCGGCAGCACGGACGCCACGGTGGAGATTGCGCAGGCGGCCGGAGCCCGGGTCTTGACGCGCGCCTGGACGAACTACGCGGAGCAGAAGAATTTTGCCGCTGCGCAGGCGAGCGAGGACTGGATTCTGCTCTTGGACGCCGACGAAGAGATCAGCGGCGAATTGCGGGAATCGATTGTGAAGTGGAAGGCAGTGGCACCCCAGTTCCCGGTTTATGAAATGGCCCGTCTGGCGTGGTTTCTCGGAGCCTGGATTCACCATTCCCGCTGGTACCCGGACTGGCAACGGCGCCTTTACGACCGCCGCAAAGCGCAATTTTCCGGCGCGATTCACGAATCGCTCCAGTTTCAGGGCTCTGCGGGACGATTGCAGGGCGACTTGTTGCACTACACAGTCCGCAACCTGGACGAGCAGCGGCAAAAGAGTGAAGAATATTCCACGCTCTCCGCGCGCGCGATGTTTGAAAGTGGCCGGAGAAAATGGCGCGCCGCGAAATGGTTCGCGACGCCGTGGGCGTGGTTTCGCTATTTTGTGCTAGGTGCTGGATTTCTGGACGGTTACCGCGGTTTGGTGATTGCGCGTTCGGCGGCGCAAACTGTCTGGCTGAAGTACTCAAAACTTGGCGCGCTCGTCAAGGAAGCCGCAAGAGAAAAAAGGTAGACACTGCCGCGGTCAGATGTTTCCCGCCGCATGATCTTCCATTCCCGCGAAAAGATCAGTCCGGATAACCGCGGGGGAATTTCATTCGCCAATCCCACGCCGATTGGATGATGGATTCAAGCGAGGAGTGTTTGGGCTCCCATCCAAGCATGCGCTTCAACTTCTCGTTGCTGGCGACGAGAATCGCGGGGTCTCCCGGCCGCCGGGGAGAAAGCTTGTGCGCTACTTTTCGTCCGGTGACGCGCTCGGCAACCTGCACCACCTGAAGATTCGAATAGCCGCTGGTAGTGCCCACGTTGAACGCCTCACCCTGAACGCGGTCAATCTCTTCCAGCGCAAGCACGTGGGAATCCGCGATATCCAGGACGTGAACAAAGTCGCGCACACAGGTTCCGTCGGGCGTCGGATAATCGAATCCAAAAATTTCCATCTCCGGGAAATTTCCCAGCGCCGTGTCCAGAACGCGGGGAATCAAGTGGGTTTCCATGCGATGGTGTTCGCCGCGTTCCTTGCTGGCGCCGGCGGCGTTGAAATAACGCACCGTAACGTATTTCATTCCGGTGTAGCCGCGATAATCCGCAAGGATCTGTTCAAACCTCAGCTTGGATTTTCCATAAGGATTGATCGGCGCCTGCACGTGGTCTTCGGGGATGGGCACGACGGCCGGCTCTCCATAAGTCGCCGCGGTCGAGGAAAAAATCAGCTTGTCCACGCCGTGGCGAATCATCGCATCCAGCAAATTGACGCCGCAGCCGACGTTCGCCGCATAAAATGTGCTGGGCTCGCGAACCGATTTCGCAACCAGCGCTTCGCCGGCAAAATGCATCACCGCGTGAATTTTGTGGGTGGCGAATACTTTTTCAATCTGTGCGCGGTCCGCCAGATCGGCCTCAACAAATACGGCGGCCGGCGGAACGGCCGCGCGATGCCCTTCCTGAAGATTATCTAGCACGATCACGCGATGGCCGCGGCTGAGCAATACCTCCGAGCAGATGCTTCCAATGTATCCGGCGCCTCCGGTCACAAGAATATTCAACGAAAACCCTCCGAGCCACAGGCTTGAAACGGCAAGTTTCGAGTATACAGCCGGAAAAGCAAAAGCGCCGAACAGGTCCTTTACCTCCTGTGCGGCGCTTTTACGTACAAACTTTGCGCTAGTAATGTATTCCCTGTAAGAATGTTCCAGCAGTTCCCTCCTGTCCGCTCGCCGGATTCCGTCAAGCTAATTTGTAGATTCGACTACCCATCGTCCTTTTGTTTCGAGAAACTCCACCCCCACCGCGAAGCCGTCGCCACGCAGCGGTTGGCAGTAGGCCACCCGAGCTTCAGAACGAAATTCTCCGGTGCGTGACGCCAGTGTCATCGGCGCACCTTTATCCCAGCGCCGCACGCTGACCACGCGCGCTCCCTTGGCGCTGACGTTTTCCGTAAACGTCGCCTCCGTGCCAGGCAAATGCCGATGGCCGTCGAGCACGACGGGAATCTCCATCGGGATGCGGTTTTCACGGCGGTTGAACGGATGGATCATCCTGGGAGGCATTTTTTCGTCATCCTCACAGGCACGCGGCAATCCGCGCGATGGAATTAATGGAATTTCCGCGATGCTTCATGCGGTAGAGCGCGCGGTCGGCGGCTCCCAGAAGTTTTTCAGCGGAATCGCCGTCTTCGGGATACGCGGCAATCCCGGCGCTGACGGAAAGCGCGGGCTCTTCAGTTTCGAGTGAGAGGCGCTCGCGGATACGGCTTGCGACGCGCGAAGCGATTTCTTTCGGCGCCTCGGGAAGAACCAGGGCAAATTCGTCTCCACCGTAGCGAGCCGGAGTATCGATGGCGCGCGAATGATGCTTCAGTGTTTTGCCCAGGCGAACCAGAGCGCGACTGCCAACCAGGTGACCGTACCGGTCGTTGACGGCTTTCAGGCCATCCATGTCCAGCAGCACGATGCTGAACGGCCGCTGCGTGCGGCGCGAGCGATCGAGTTCCGATTCAATCACCCCGATGAGCCGGCGATAGTTGGCAAGACCGGTAAGCGGGTCGCTGACCGCCATGGTGCGCACCTGATCAAAGAGGCGAGCCTGGTCAATCAATGCGGCGCCCAACATGATCGCGTAGCTGGCTACCTTGTTGAGTTCCGCAAAAAAGAATGGGCCGTCAAACAGGCGTTGCGAAAAAAGCGCCGCGGCGTGGCAGGCGGCGTTCAGCAGCGCGACCAGGAACAGCGAATAATCGTAAAGCGACGCGTCGCTTTCATTTCTTTTTTCCGACTGGTAGCGGCGGTAGAAAAAGAGAGCAGCCAGGGTAAACAGTCCGCCGGGCAGAAGTTCCCAGGGACGCGAAAAAAATGCCCCGGTCTGTGCCACTGGCGCAGCCGGAGCGGCCATGAAAGCCGCGCTGGTGATGTACGCGGCAGCAGCCACCACAAAAAGCGCCCCGGCAGTCTCGCGGCTGGGCTGGCGAGCTGTCGGAATAAATTTTTCCACGGCCAGAGCGGCCAACAACAGCACGGCAAGCATCGTGCGGCCAACCATCCAGCCCATCGGCACATGAGAAAGCGCCACCGTGCCGGAGTGCAGAAGATTGTTCAGGCCAAAATACCCGATCGTCTCGATCATCCCGGAAAGAACAAACCCGAAGGCAAGAATCAAGGCCAGCCGGTCATGGGTGCCGCGGAAGCGGACCAGGGCATTCGCGGCATAGCAGAAGCAGAGCAACGAGCCGCCCACTTCTAGATACAAATAATTGGTCGGCGCGCCGAACAGGTGAGACTGCCGGGAATAGTAAACGGCGAAGAGGTACAGGGCTCCGAGAACACCATAGACAAGGGCGGGCAGACTTCCGCGGTCATTGCGGAAGAACCCTTTGATTGGCCCCTTATCGCCCAAAACAACCCCCAAATGCCGGAGAAAACCGGACAGGGCGTGAAATAGCACGTCCATGCCCTTTTCCGTCGTCAAAAGGGGGATTGTAAATTTAAGAAAATAAAGTATTTACTGGAATGCCTGGAATTCTGGGGATTGCCTGAGACTGAAACGAGACACGGGAAGCCTCCGTCTCAGTCCGTTTTTGAAACACTATCGCTAATGTATCCAGAGAGTTAGCAGGGGTTTAGGCACTATCGTCCCGAATCTGTGCAAAGTCTCATGCTGAGACAGTCTCATTCTGCCCTGAGTCAGTGTTTCTTAGGGTTTTGGGGGTAAATCACGGGCTGGCGTGATAACCGCGAAACCATTCCGCTTGTGCGTTCCATCGCAAAACGGCGCATTCCCGGTATGCCCGCACCGGCAAAAGGAGACCGCCGTGCGCCCGCCCAACCCGAACTCTTTGCCGTCCTGATCCACTACTGTGAAATCGCCTTCGACGCGCAATGGGCCATTATTGAGAATTGTGACTTTTGTGCCAGCCAAGGATTCCTCCATTTGCAAAATCCGTTGAGAATTCTAGTGTCGAATCTAAAGATAACGGCGCGAAGGTGTAAACACAAGGCGCTGGGTGGAAAAGCACCCCCGAAGGCGAAGCGGAGTTAGTAGCGCGGAACGGACGGATCCACTTCCGTAGACCACGCAAGAATCCCGCCGTGGAGATTATGAATTTTGCGGAATCCCGCCTTGCGGAGGAAGTCCACTGCTTCGGCCGAGCGCTTTCCGCTGCGGCAGTGTGCGACGATTTCGTGCGAGGAATCCAGTTCGTGCACACGGCGCGGAAGTTCGCCGAGAGGGATCAGATGGCCGTTCAGATTGCAGATCTGGTATTCGTGCGGCTCGCGCACATCCAGGATGAAGAGGTCGTCCCCACGGTCCAGACGCTGCTTCAGCTCGCGCGGCGTTATTTCCGGAACCTGCAGATTGCTCTCCGGCTCTTCTTCGCCGCGGATGCCGCAGAATTCGTTGTAGTCGATCAGTTTGTGAATGGTGCGATTTGTGCCGCACATCGGGCAGCCGGCGTTCTTGCGCAGCTTCAATTCGCGGAATTTCATGGCCAGCGCGTCGAAAAGCACCAGGCGGCCTTCGAGCGAGTCGCCGCGCCCCAGAATCAGCTTGATCGTTTCCATCGCCTGCAGCGAACCGATGATGCCCGGAAGCACGCCAAGCACACCGCCCTCCGCGCACGATGGCACTAGCCCGGGCGGAGGCGGCTCGGGATATAAGCAGCGGTAACACGGGCCATCCGGCATTCCGAACACGGTGACCTGTCCTTCAAACCGGAAGATCGAGCCGTAGACGTTTGGCTTCCCGAGCAGCACACAGGCGTCGTTCACCAGATAACGCGTGGGAAAATTATCGGTGCCATCAACGATGATGTCGTAATCCTTGAAGAGTTCCAGCGCATTCTCGCTGGTCAACCGAGTCTCGTACGTAGTGATCTCAATGTCGGGGTTCAGATTGCTCAGCCGCGCTTTTGCTGCACCAGTCTTGGGCCTGCCAACATCGCTGGTGCCAAACGTAATCTGCCGCTGCAGATTCGTAAAATCCACCACATCAAAATCCACCAACCCAATCTTCCCGACGCCCGCCGCCGTAAGATAAAGCCCCAGCGGCGCGCCAAGCCCACCGGTCCCAATCAGCAATACCTTCGCAGCCTTCAGCTTCAGCTGACCCTCCATGCCCACCTCGGGCATGATCAGGTGCCGGCTGTAGCGAAGAATCTCTTCATTAGTAAGGCTCGCTGCCGGCGCCCCGCCGGTCAACGGCTGCGTTTTGGTTGACATGGTGGTTTCCCCAAATTCCATTTTACGCGGTGTCGTTCCTGGAAGAAAGCGACGAGTGGCAACCTACCGGAAACGTCCCGGCTGTTCCCGAGATCATCTAACCGGCAAGCGAGTACCTCTCTACGAATTCTGGCCGGATGCCCTCCACATACCATGCTTCAAGGGAGGGGAATTCTTCTTGGACTTGATAATTGTTCTCGTCAAGAAACATATACTTCTGTGTATTCAAATTAACCGCGGAAAATCGAAGCCCGTCATGCAGAGGCAGATAGTGCTTGGGGATTCCCCTGTTTATCTGGTGTCTGTTCACTTCGTCAATCGAGTCGTGCGCCCAGAGATCACTGAATGGTGCGAAAATGGTCTCACTCTCGAAAAAGTCGCCACCACCTGTTTTAGACCAGAAATACTTGAGATCATCGGGAACGTTCCATCCCCGCTCCGCCAGCCATGAATCAAGAACAGGGGGCTCAATCGCTCCTGCCCAACTAAAATACTCTGGCCGCTTCGCCGCATCCTCTAGGATCGTCAATTTCATGGCTTGGGAAACCGGGGAAGGTTGAGAGTCCCCCATACATCCTGTCCTTCGCAGGCATATTGGACAAGCTCCGCGGATTCGTCAAGCTTTACACCGGGACGCGGATTGTTTACGCTGAAAGTCCTATGTGGAATGTAAACGAACGGTTTGAAAAGAAGGCTATCGACAGCCTGGCGGCGCTGGGCTTTGGGGTGGGCAGCACGCGCGGCGTGGTCCGCGTGGAGAAATATGGATCGGGCGCAGAATTCCGGCAGGAGCCTGACGGGCGCTTTCACCTGACGGTGTTGCCGACCATCATGCTGAAGGGGAAATTCACCCGGCTGTGGGATGCCGGCTACCAGAAATTCCTGCTGACAGATGAGGGGTTAAAAGTGCCGGCGCTGGCTACGCACCTGGAAAACCTGCGCAAATTCAACGAAGAGTTACGCACAGCGCTCGGCGTGCCAACTTTCTACAACGAAGCGCTCGGCTCCGTGAGCCAGGTCAGCGTCTACGATCGCGTAAAGGGCCGCAAGGGCGACGTGCCCGACGAGACCGTCGGCGTTCACGCCCCGGCCGCGGGCCACTAAGCCCCTTTTTTCCGTACCATCACCAGTTGCGCTTCTTGCGCCTTTTCTTTGGCTTCCTTCAGCTGTCTGCGGAGTTGCCTGACGTTGATGCGATGCTTTGCGGCTTTTCTGGTGCCGACGAAGAGAACCGGAATGTCCCAGCCGTAGCGTTCGGTAAGCACAGCATCGCCGTCAATGTTGACTTCGCGCAGCGTGGCGCCAAATTCCGCCAGCAGCGGATCGATCGCGGCTTTGGCGGCTTCGCAAAGGTGGCAACCGGGTCGCGAGTAGAGCGTAACGTCCAGCGCTCCCGCCCCGGCCAATTGCAGGTCTTCAGGATGTTCGCTCATGGCTTGGGATTTGAGTACCTCTGAAATGGTCCGGCGTTCGGGTAAAAAGCTTTCGCGCGATAAAGTTCGGCGATCTGCCGCAAGTGGCCCAGATCATGATTAGCAAGTTCGTTAAGCAATTGCAAAAGGGTGACTGCTCCCATCTCTGGATGGACGCCGGTGCGCGAGCCGGCCGAAGAGGGAATGCCATGCCAGAAGAAATAATGCGCCTGGCGCAAGGCGACGAACTCATCCAGATACTGGCGCGCCGTCTTTTTCCGGAGCTGGGCGTGGTCGAGCTCTTCGTATCTGGCCAGCGTGGGATTGTTGTCCACTACAATTCTCTTGGCGCGATCGCCGTACAACTGCTCGATCGCCAGCAGGTGCTCCAGAACTTCGCTGATCGACCAGCGATCCGCTGTCGGCTTCCACTCAAGGGTATCCGCCGGAACGTCGCGGAGCAGGGCCTCCAGGATAGCCGGGGTCTTTTCCAGCAGGGATACAGGTGGCTGCAATAAAGAAGAGGCTGGCGAAAGAGCTTGCATCAGGGTCCTCGGGGGGGCAGGCTGATTGTAATACCTCAATGGCCGCCGGGGAAAGCCCCCGCAATGGTTTTTAACGTGGACGTTAAGGACAAGGAGTAATCCGCATGGGCCGTGTAGCAGCCTTGATTGATGATCTGTTTTTTCAGTTGAAAGTGGCGGAAACAGCCAAGCAGCTGGGCATCGAATTCAAAGTAGCCGGCAATCCGGAAGCGCTCTTCACCCTGCTGGAGCCGCCGACCAAGCTGGTGATCGTGGATCTGAACTCCCGCAACCAGCCTGTGGCAACCATCGAACGATTGCGCGCAACTCAAAAAGAGATGCGCGTTGTGGCTTTCCTGTCTCACGTGCAGACCGAACTCGCCGCCCAGGCCCGCGCCGCAGGTTGCCTGGAAGTGATGCCGCGGTCGGTATTCACGCAAAACCTCGCGGCCATCCTGCAAGGCGCAAAGGATTAGTGCTCGTGCTTCCAATGTCCCCGGGTTTTCGTTCTTTCAAGCATGCGCTGTTTGCCATTCTTCTATTTTCTACGGCACCGTGTCATTCGTCTGCCCAATCGACTTTACCGGAAGGCCCGTCCACGGTACTCAAGGAAGCCCTGGTGGCGGCTTGCTCGCAGAATTCCGCCGAGTTCCTGCGGGCGCTCACTGTGCGCAATGCCGAGGCGTTTGGCCGCATGACGCCCCCGGCGCGTGAAACCTTCCTGAAGCGATTCGTGCTTCTCGACAAGCCGGGAAAGCCCCGAACGCAGAACGAGTCGTCGGGCAACGTTCTGGTCTTCTGCGAAACGCCGGAAGTCACCACGCAAATGGAAATCGAAAAGCCGGAACTTCGCGACAATCTCGCTTATCTTCCGCTCACCGTCAGGGACTCCGGCGACACCGCCGGGCTCACCGCGCATCGCGTAACCATGGGGATGGTCAGGGAGTCCGGGCAGTGGAAAATCCTCTCGCTCGGACTGTTGTTCCTGGATCTTCCCTCCCTGGAAATTGAGTGGGACCGCGCCGAAATGAAGGCCAACGAACTATCGGCGATCGCTTCCCTCAAGGCGCTCAGTGATGCCATTGAAACCTACCGAAAGACCTTTACACGCTTGCCCGAATCGCTGAAAGCCCTGGGCCCCGCGGCGAAGAACGCGCCCAAAAGCGATGGCGCAAGCCTGGTGGACGAAGGCCTGGCGGGCGGCCGCAAGGACGGCTATTCCTACCGCTACGTGATCGTCGGTGCGAACACTTCCGGCGCGCCGGCCAAGTATGAGCTTGCGGCGATTCCCTCCGATTACGGACGCAGCGGCTT
>DATLVJ010000445.1:0-8577 GCA_035577585.1 Candidatus Limnocylindrales bacterium | reverse complement strand
CTCCACGGCGTAATAAGTCTCATCCGCGATCAGTTGCGTATCCACGCCGTACGCCGTCCCCAATGCCGCTTCCAATTGCTCCGCGGAATAGTCGTCTCGCTGCAACTCACGCACCGACCGATCAATCAACTCGCGCAACGCCGGAATATCCCCCGTCGTCGCCAGCCGAATCACGAAGTTGTGATGCTCCTCTTTCATCAATCAGCCAGCGCCTTTTTTGGAGTGCGGTGGCTCTGCCACCGCTTTTGAGCCCTCAACTTTGTCACCCAACACATCTCAGAGCCGAGTAGTCGGCCCCGGCAATTCTAAATCTCCGGCACCCCAAGGTAATACCCCGGCCGCGCCCGCACTTTCAATCCGCGTTCCTTCTCTTTCGACACCGTCACCGTAATTTGATGATACCCGTCGGTGTTCTCGCCGCTGGGCGTATACGTCAGCGTGTACTGCGCGTGCAACTCTCCGCCCATTTCATCGATCACTCTCTCGATCGACCGGTCTTTCCACGCGGACGCATGCAGCCCGCCCGTCGCCGCCGCCGCAATCTCCAGTTGATGCGCCGTCACCTGATCCTTTACATGACTCACGGCCCAGACCGCCAGCGCCAAAACGCTCGGAGCCTGGGAATTCGCATTGTCGTCCGTCGTGGGCGTCTGAATCGTGCCCGGAGGCGGCGGCGTGCCAAACGTCCCTTCCGGTGTCGCGCGAGTCGGCGCCTTCTGTTCTGGCTTTCGTTTCAAGTCCGCTTTCATGCCCGAGATTCCGACCGCGTAAATCGTAATATTCGCCAACTGCGCTCTCCGCAACACTTCGCCCAGCTTCTCCTCGCTCCCCGAATCGTGCGCTTCCGCAATCACCAGCATCACTCGCCGGTGGCCCAGTTCAGTCTCCGAAACTTCCGGCCGTGCGCTTAAGAGTTCCACGGCCTTCGCCATCGCATCAAACAACTTTGTCCCGGGCGTTCCAACCGGCAACCCGGACATCACTTTTTCCATCGCATCCGGGCTGCTCGTGAAATCCAGCAGGGTACTCACCCGGTCGTCGAATCCCACCACGGCGCCCTCTCCCGTCGGTCCGGTCACGGTTTGCGTAATCAGAATCCCCGACTTGCGAATCTGCGGCAATATCGGAGAGATTCGCGCACTCATCTCCACCACCACCACCAGCGAAATCGGGTCCCCGCCTAAATTGAAATGAGTGATCTTTTGCAGCGCCCCGTTATCGCTGATCCGAAAGTCCGTCTCCTCCAGGTTATGCACCATTTCGCCATTTTCGTTTCTCACTGTCACGGGCGTGTTCACCAGCACCGTCTGGATCTTGATCGGCGCAGGACCTTTCTGGATCGGCGTTCCCGGTTGAGGGATCATCGGCCCCTCGGGCGCCTGTGCCCGCGCGCGCGGCAGCGCAACCATCACCAGCACTCCTAGCAAAATCACTACGCGTTTGATCATCGGCAATCGCCGCCAGGCTCACAGGTCTTCAACGTCTTCTCCGGGCAAATCCCCGCCACACCCTCGCGTATTCAATTCGACGCCATCCACCCCAAAGGCGTTGCCGCCGCGCTTCACCCTGCCTACAATCTAAACGCGCCTTGATTGGAGAAAATTCCCATGTCTGACGGCACTCGCCCCAAGCCACAACACGCCCCAAAAGCTCCCCACGAGGATCCCAAATTTCTGGCCAGCACGCCGGCCAGGCCTATTCGCATTATCTCCGAGTACATCCATCCGCTCGTCCAGTTGAAAAGAGAAGGCATCGGCGATTCCATCGTGATGTTTGGTTCCGCGCGTATCGAGTCTCATGAAACCGCTTCCTCCCGGCTCACCCGCCTGAAGAAACTGAAGACCTCGCGCTGGAGCTCCGATCGCCGCAAAAAGCATCGCCTCCATCTCCGTGAAGCCAAGAGCGCTTTGGAAATGTCCACTTACTATGAGCAGGCGCGCCAGCTCTCTCACAAGATCACCACCTGGTCGCTTTCCCTCGGTCCGCGCCCTCGCCGCTTTGTCATCTGCTCCGGCGGCGGCCCCGGAATCATGGAAGCCGCCAACCGCGGCGCCTATGAGGCCGGAGGCAAATCCATCGGCCTATCCATCGAACTGCCTCACGAGCAGTTTGCGAATCCTTACATCAGCCCGGAGCTGAGTTTCAATTTCCACTACTTCTTCATGCGCAAGTTGTGGTTCGCCCAGATCGCCAAAGCCCTCATCGTCTTTCCCGGCGGCTTCGGCACTCTCGACGAACTTTGGGAAATGATGACCCTCTCGCAAACCGGCAAGATGCCCAAGCACACGCTGATTCTCATCTACGGCCGCAAGTATTGGAACGAAGTACTCAATCTCAAAAATATGGTCCGCTGGGGCACCATCAGCCAGGCCGATTTCGACAACCTGCAATATGCCGACAGCGTCGATGAGGCCTTCGACAAAATACGCAGGGGCCTTGAGAAATATCACATGGAAGCGGAACCGTTTCTCCAGGCCTATTAATAGACCCACTCTATCTCACTTAAATGATTGATTGGGTGGCGGTTATTTGATCGCACGACAAGCACCTTTATCAGGCCTTTACCTGATTCCCACTCCCTGCCGGCCTCTCCATACTCTCTATTGTACTTCCCAGTCTGCTTTCCAAACTTCTCGCCGCAGGCCATCTGTGCTGCGGCTACAAGGGGGAATCTATGAAGCTGCAACTGAACTCTTGGAGTTTTCGCACCATTCTTTCTGCGTCGGCGCTTGGCACCGCCTTGTTTTTCGCTGGTGCCGCCCCGTTGCGGGCGGATGACAACGACTGCCAGCGGCGTATCGCCCACATAGACCATAAGCTTCACGAAGCCGCCGAGCATCACGGCTGGGATAGTCCGCAAGCCGCAAAGTATCGCCACGAACTTGCCGAAGCCCGTTCGTGGTGTTGGGAACACGCGCATCGCTGGTGGGATGAAGACGGACGGCGCTGGCGCAGTGACCGCGACTGGGACGACCACGATCACGACCGCCACTAAACCAATCTAGAACTTAACCTCGCGTGCCGGGCGCAAGCCCGGCACTTCTTGTTTGCTGTTACCTGATTTCTGATCGCTGTTGCGCCTATCCCTGGGTTGCAACCCCGCCGTCTCGCACTCCGATATTTCATAACGTGCCCATTTTCTTTAGTTTGCAGCCAACCGGAACATTCTATTCAAACAAGTGTTTGAATCCTCAGGATGCACCCCCGATCGCCAGCCCGGGCCAGGCTCCTGGAGGCAATCTCATGAAACTTCACTCGTTCAAACTCAGTTCGTTTCTCGGAAAGACTGTTCTAGCCACTGCGGCTCTCGGCTTCTGCCTGGCCGCCGGGGCGCCCGCGGCAAACCCCAACGATTGGGACAATTGCAATCGCCGCGTCTCCTACACCGAATGGCGCTACCGCGAAGCGGTCGAGCGCTTCGGCCCTTACAGTCGCGACGCCCGTCATTGGGCCCACGAACGCCGCGAGGCGTACGAGCGCCGCGAGCATCTACGCCACGAATACCGCGAACACCATCGCGACCGCGACGATCGTTACTGACGCAGCTTTGGAGTGCGGCAGCTCTGCTGCCGCTTTTGCGATGTAAGCAAATCTCCAAACTCCAAAGGCGGAGCTCAGGCCCCGATTCGTCTTGGGGCCTTTATGTTTGAAAGCCCTGGATGGTTACGCACAAAAACAAAAAGGGCACCCGTTGGTTGGGTGCCCTTTCTTTTTTCTTATGATTCGCGATTATTCCGCGTGCACCAACGGCTCATCCGAAAACACCGCCGCAAACCGCTTTGCCTCATCCTGATCGTGCAGCATCACCACCGGCACGATTCGCAACGACTGCTTGCACGAATGGCACTGCACACCTTCTCCCTGCACATCCTGCAGAAATCCGTCCGTAAATTTATACTCCGTCCGCTCGCGCCGGGCCTTCTTCTGGCTCTTCGCGCCGCAATGAGGACATGTAAATTCCACTACGTCCTGCTGCGGATCGCGGTCCAGAGCTGCCCAACCCGTGCGGCGCACGCCGACAACTTCGGGTAGCTGCCTCTCCATTGGGTCTCCTCCTTGGTTCCACGTCCGACAATTCGATGCCGCAAATATTCGTTTGGATGTAACTATTTCTTCAATTCGCCTTCCGAATATTCCGAACCCTCCATCCTAGTAGAAACAAATTACTTGCCGGCAGCGAATTCAAATCCGCACCTCTTCTCAACGAACCCTGCGCGCTTCGCTCAGCGTCCTCTGAGTTAACTCCTCCTCTTTCTTTGCTTCTCTCTGGGCACTTCGCCCTCCCACCGGTGTCAAACACCACAGAGGACGCTAGCACCTCACATCCCTGCGAGCGCGGCGCTGGTCTCCGGATCGCAACCTTCGGAGGCTGGCGCCGCAAACTCCCACGGCTCGCAGGAAATTTTCCGGAGGTGTGTGATGACTCTCGAAGCTAAACGTGTGCCCGGTCCATCCGAAAACGGATTCGGCTCACTCAGCAGTTGCCTCGTCGAAGGCGATCCTCAATCCGAAAAGCGCGCCCGCCGCATCAAGCAGCGAGCCGTCGCCATCTCCATCCTTCTACAAAGTCTCGCTCTCGTAGTGCTGGTTCTGTTTCCCCTTCTCAGCAAAGGCGAACGCATCCCACTGAAATACGCGACCCCAATTCCGCCCTACGCTCCCATCGGCAATCACCGCCCTGTCTCCAACGGAAGCCAGCACACACCTGCACCGTGCCACTTCTGTAGACGATTGAGCGTGCCAACACCCATTTCCACTCGGGATCCGAATCCTCCCACGGAACCCACTGGGTCGGAAGGCGAGACGATCGTAGGGCTTGCGCCAACACCTGGCGTCGATCACGGGTATACTCCGCCTGCATCTCGTCCGGTGGCTCCGCCAGCGGAGGAAACTCTCCCGGTCAAAGAGCGTCGGAAAGTCAGTGAAATGCGGCAAATGGCCCAACTCATCACACGACTCGAGCCCAGCTACCCAACTCTCGCCAGGCAAATCCAGCGCGAAGGCCGCGTGGAACTTCACGCCCTCATCTCAATCGAAGGAAGAATCGAATCTTTGGAGGTAATCTCTGGCGATCCTCTCTTTATCCAATCCGCGCTAGCCGCGGTCCGCGAGTGGCGCTATCGCCCCACCATCCTCAATGGCCGCCCCATCGAAGTAGACACCCGCATCACCGTCATCTACACCCTCAGCCACTGACACTTTTTGGAGTGCGGCAGCTCTGCTGCCGCTTTTACGGATTCAACTCGATTCACTCATTCTGAACGATTCTCCCCCCAACAAAAAAGCCGGCGTCCAACGCCGGCTTTCATTCCCTTCTCCAGTTTTCTCTGCGAACTCTGCGTTCTCAGCGCCCTCTGCGTTATCTTTATTTCTTCCCCTACAGCACCGGTTCCCCCGAATACTTCCCAATCGCCTCTCGCGCCAAATCCCGCAACCTCACAATCTCCTGCAACTGGTGCGGATCGTCGCTCCGTATTTCTCGCGAAGGATAAATCGGCGGCGACAACGTAATCGTCACACTCGTCGGCCGGGGCAAATAGCTTCCGTCAGCCAAGAACCTCCGCGTCCCCTTCAACGACACCGGAATCACCGGCGCCCCAGTCGCCACCGCCCCGCGAAACGCTCCCAGCTGAAACGGCCGTACACCGACTTCCGGCGTGAACGTTCCTTCCGGGAAAACAAACACCGAATCGCCGCGCTCCAGGCAGTCCTCCATCTGGTGCACCTGTTTCAACCGCGAGCCGGCGTCATGCCGGTTAAATGACAGGTGCCCCATCTGGTTCAGAAATGTTCCGATGAACGGCATATCGTTCACTTCGCCCTTGGCCACGAACCGGTAACTCACCCCCAGCCCCATCATCACCGGCAGTACATCGAAATAGCTCGCGTGGTTCGACGCGTACACTTTCGCGCCCGGTGTATCCATGTATTCCTTGCCCACCACCTTCAACCTGATTCCCGCCAGCGCAAACAGGACATGCAACGCGGCCGAGGTAAATCGTCCCGCCGCCTTCTCATCCTTAATCTGCTTTACGATCATCCAGGACGGCACAATCCACAAAATAAACACCACGGAAAAATATACGCCGTAAATTTTCTCCAGCACGTTCAAAATTCCGCGGCCGACACTTCGCGCCGCTTCGCGCAAAAAAGTCCCCGTGCCCAGCCGCGCAATCTGCACCCATGCCGGAGGCCTGCCCGCCGCCAGCGTTCCGGCCGCATACAACTGTTTCGTTTCATCCCGCCGCAATTTCCCGCTGGAGGTCTTCGGAATACTTCCAGAAGGAATCAACTCCACTCGATCCGGCGGCAGCCCGAGCCCGCGCGAAACCTCTTCATTAATCGCCGCCACAATTCTTGCTCGCCGCCCGGCATCCTCTTCCCGCGACTCCGCCACGATCACCAGCTTTTCCGTCCCGGTGCTCGCATCTTTCAATCCAAACGCCACCACGCAGCCTTTGCGAATCCCCTCCGCCCGCGCCGCCAGTTCTTCCACTTCATGCGGATACAAATTCCGTCCGCCCTTGATGATGATGTCTTTCACGCGGCCGGTAATGAAGATTTCTTCGTCCGCCCGAAATGCGCGATCGCCGGAATTCAGCCATGGATACTCGCCCTCGCGCTGCGCCGGCCCCTGCGGCATCAGTTTTGCTGTCGCTTCGGGGTTCTCAAAATACCCACCAGTCCCCGAAGGCCCGCGGAACCACAAGAATCCTTCCACGCGCTCCGGCACCTCGTTCCCTTGCTCGTCCACTATTCTTACGTCGTGCCCGGGGAAGGATTTTCCCGACGACACAAACGCAATCGCGTTTTCGTTTTCTTCAGAGGCTGGCACCGCGCGTCCCTGTGTCGCGAACGCCTCTCGATCCACGCGTTCCACCCGTGGCAAACGATTCATCGGCGGAAACGTCACACCCAGCGAGCCTTCCGCCAGCCCATACACCGGCAGCATCGACTCTCTCCGGAAACCATACTTCCCAAACCGGTTCGCGAACCGCTCCAGCGTTTCCGGATTCACCGGCTCCGCTCCATTCATCAACACACGCATCGAACTTAAATCCACGCCTTCCATCGCTTTGTCGGAAATTTTGCGTACGCACAATTCGTAGGCAAAATTCGGCGCCGCCGTAATCGTTCCCTGGTGCTTACTCATCGCCTGCAGCCAGCGTTCCGGCCTCGTCAGAAACGCCAGCGGCGACATCACCACCAGCGGCACGCCGTGCATCAGCAGCGTCAGCCACGCCCCGATCAATCCCATATCGTGGTAAAGCGGCAGCCAGCTGATTCCCACATCTTCCGGGCCTAACCGCACGCCCTGCGCGATCACCCGCATGTTCGCCAGCAGATTCGCGTGCGTCAGCACCACGCCCTTCGGATCGCCTGTCGACCCCGACGTGTACTGCAGCAGGGCAACGTCGCTGCTTTTCCGGATACGCGTCCCGCTGATGAACGCGGGCAGCGCTCCGGGCGCCGGCGGCGGCGCTTTTTCCGCCGCTTCCAATAATTTCTCCGCCTCCACCACGTCCTGCAAAGATTTCACGCGCGGTTTCAGCAACTTCGCGACCGCTTCCGCGCGCCGGAACGTTA
Organism: Candidatus Limnocylindrales bacterium; assembly: GCA_035577585.1. Taxonomy (GTDB): domain Bacteria; phylum Acidobacteriota; class Terriglobia; order Acidiferrales; family UBA7541; genus Acidiferrum. The sequence continues at coordinate 990 of DATLVJ010000445.1, read as the reverse complement.
GCAGCAGGCAGACACCCGCGTTATTCAAAATTGCTGACTGCCGCCCCGCGTACTCTTCGATCCGGTCCGCGCGAAACGGCGGATAAATCGGCACCGGCACCGCGCCTGCCAGCAATATTCCTGTGTAGCAAATAAAAAACTGCCGCGAAGTCGGCAGCATCAGCGAGACGCGTCCGCCCGGAGGCACCCCGCGCCTCGCCAATTCGTCCGCGCACTTCTGCCCCGCCGTATATAACTCCCCAAATGTCAGCGTGTACCGGTGTTCGCCCCGCTCGTCGTCTTCCGTGATCAGCAGGTGAGCTCGCCCTGCATCATGCACGCCGCGGTAGCGGATCACGTCCAGGAGCGTTTCCGCCTTCTCCACGATCGAGTCGGCCGCCTGTTGCGCCGGTTCTCGCGTCGCTACGCTCGCCCGCAACCCGGACAATCCTTCTTCTTCGCTGACCGGCGCTCCCGGCGACTCCAGAATGGCCGCCGTCAAGTCTTCCGCCGTGCTGGCCTCCGCCGCCAGCGTATCCGGCAGGCGGACGCCAAACGCATTCTCCAGCCGCGTCAACAACTCCACGCGCTCCAGGCTTCCCAGCCCCAGATCACGGTCTAGATTCGAATGCATCGAAAGCTCCGCCAGTGCGCCGTGGCTGCCGAGTTCTCGCAGCAGTTCGCGCAGAACTTCCAAAACGCGCTCTCGCACGCCCGGCAAATCCAATTGTGGGGAGATTGTCGCCAAGGTATTCCTTCACCGACCGGCTTCGCGTGAGGCTAACACGCCGCGGTCCCTATTGCCATCCTGGTAGCACAGCCATTCCTGGCTGTGCTCCTGGGTTGCTCTTCTCGTCGAACTCAACTCTCTGAACTATTTCCGCTCTCTTACGCGCCCTGCTTCTTCGCGCCCCATCCGGGCGGCATCAGCGTCGTGCTCAAATCCACGCCCGACAAATCCACGTTTTGCAAATTCGTTTCGCGCAGAATCGCAATCCCCATGTCCGCTCC
>DATLVJ010000444.1:0-4428 GCA_035577585.1 Candidatus Limnocylindrales bacterium | reverse complement strand
CACCGGTTTCCGCGAAAACGTCGAGACCAGATGCGTCACGATCCCGAAGCACGGCAGCATCGCCACGTATACTTCGGCTTGCGCAAAATACCAGAACAATCGCTGCCACAGGATCGGCAGGCTCCCCTGGCGCACCAGATTTTGCGGCTGCGCGGCCAGAAAAGAGGTGACGCTGAAAAACTGCGACCCTAGCAATCGGTCCGAAAGCAGCGCCGCACAACCCGCCAACAGCACGCTGAAAATCAACATACTGAGAATGGAATTCAAGAACCACGCCCACACAGTCACCGGAAGCCGCGGCAACGTCATGCCCTCAGCGCGTAGATCGATCGTTGTCGTCGTGAAGTTCAAAGCGCTCAGCAACGCTCCAACCGAGAAAATCGCCGCGCTTCCGAGCCACACATTTATTCCGGTTTCCGCCGCATAGAAAAACGAAGCGGTCATGCCCGTCAGCGAAACCACCGTCAGCCAGAGGGACAGCATGTTCAGCCGCGGGAACGCCATTTCCGAAGCGCCAATCTGCAGAGGTAGCAGATAATTTCCGAATCCCAACTGCGGCGCCGCGGTTAGCACAAAAAACACCATCAGCGAGCCATGCAGCAGCCGCACCGCGGCGTACCGCTCCGGCGTATTCTCAAAACCATTCAGAAAAGGAATCGCGGTGTCGGGCCAGGAACTATGCACACGAAGCAGCGTGGAAAGAACCACGCCTACGAGCACGCTCGCAAGTGCCAGCCAAAGATATTGCAGTCCAATCGTCTTGTGGTGTGTGGAAAAGAAAAAACGGGCAAGAAAGGATGGGCGTGTAGGCTGGGGCGCGCTGGCGCCATCGTCGTAAGTCACCATTTTCTATACACTTCCGCCCTCGGCAGCACTCCGAATCCAAGCCCGTATCTTAGCGCTACCCCGCAGAATTGCAAGGCGGCGGAATCTGCGGAAACGGGTCAGTTTCCGATTGCGCCAGCGCATGGATGAAATCCTCCAGGGGAGGCGGATGAACCCGGTCTTTATTGCGTGAGGTACTGTTTGAACAAGCTTGCCCTTTCTTCCACTGAACTCGCCAAACGATTCCTTCCACACTGCGAATGATGGATAGGAGGCTTGGGATCGCAAAAAGAAGCAGCTTCGCAGAGATGAAAGCTGAACAGGCAAAAATGAGCGCGAGTTGGAAGGCGGAAGGCCGACTCAGCGAAGCGTGGGTTGTCGCAGATCCGGAAATTGTCGAAATCTTTTCTGCCGGAGTCGCCTTTGGCATGGAAGTGGGACGCCGAGTTCGCACCGACCCTGCCTACTCTCCGGACGAATGGCGCAGAGCACTGCGCGAGGCTGTGGAAAGCGCAGCTGCCGTTGAAGACAAACTAGAAAGAGCTGGAGAGGCGATCCCGAAAAAAGAGAAAGAGTAAACCTTGAAGGCTTTGATGCCTGTGCCGGCTCCCGGTAAGCCGCGTTAACGGACATTGAAAGCCAGTTGCCAGTGGCCGCTTGTCCTCAGGATTCGAACCCGAGTATCGGAGCGTCCAAAGCCTGACACAAACCAAAACCGCAAGCTGGCTATTGAAACTGCTTCTGGAATGTGGCGAATTGTTCGCGGAGGGTGTTCAGTTCCCTTCTTAATTCCACAATCTCTGATTCAAGTTGCGCGACTCGGTCACCTTCCTGCGAAGATTTAGCAGAACTTTGCACTTCAGCGGGATACTCGGTTGCCGCATGTTCCACGGGCGCCGCGTCCCCGGAGAAGAGATGCATGTATCGCGATTCTTTCGTTCCCGGCTGGCGTGGAAGGATTTTCGCCAATGGCGGCTCACGGCGCATCAAAAGATGCAGCGCCGAATGCACCGCCTCCAGATCCTCGAATGCGTACATCCGCTCCGCTCGCGTGCGAAGTTCGCCCGGCGTCTGCGGCCCGCGTAGCAACAAAACGCACAGCACCGCGATCTCGTGCCGATGAAAATTGTAAAGTTCGTTGAGCCGGTGCTCGAATTTGGCGACGCGCGAATCTCCGCCCGCGGAACGCGCCATCGCCTGATCCGAAAGTGAGCGCAGCGCCTGCCGCACCGCCTCTTCCTCCAGCTTCATCACCGGATCGCGATTCGATTTCTGATTGCACGCGTTGACCAGCGCGTTCAGCGACAGCGGGTAATACTCCGGCGTGGTGGTCTCTTTTTCCACCAGTGCGCCTAGTACGCGGGCTTCAACATCGGAAAGTTGCGGGACCATCTCAAAATGATAGCAGGCGCCTCAAGCAACTCGAAGCGTGCAGGAAAAAATTTTACGGGAAGTTTGGTGCGGTCGAGTGGATTCGAACCACCACGGTATTGCTACCGCCAGCCCCTCAAGCTGGTGCGTCTGCCAGTTCCGCCACGACCGCACTGAGGTAAGGACTTCATTGTAGCCGCGCCAGTGAAAACCATCAAGGCACGGGAAAACTCAGGGCGAATTGCCCGCAAAAAAACTTACGGCTTGGTTGGCGCTGCCGGTGCCGGCTGCGATTGCGCGGGCGCGGAAGACTGCGGTGTCACGGGAGTCGGTGTCACTGGTGCCGGAGCCGGGGTCGTCTTCGCAGGCGTAGGTTTCGAATATTTCTCCAGGATCGAGCTTCCGCCCGCCGTACCCAATCCGCGGTCCACCTTCACCACCATCGCCAGCGCGCAAACCATGAACATCACCGCGCACCACGTCGTTGCCTGCGAAAGAATCGTCGCTGCGCCGCGCGGCCCGAATGCCGTCTGGCTGCCCGCCCCCCCGAACGCGCCGGCAAGATCCGCCGCTTTGCCGCTCTGCAGCAGCACCACGATGATCAGCACGAGGCAGTTGAATACGAAAAACGTCGTAAGCACGTACCCGCCCCACGAAAAGTGAAATCCGATATAAATGATCGCGAAGCCGATTAGCAGCGCGATCGTCCATTTCATCCAGCCTGGCATTTGCTGCACCTCAAACTTGTAAGATATTTTCCAAATGCGGCCCGCAGCTTCCCTCTTTAGCGGTCCCAGCCCTTTACGATGCTCGCAAACGACTTCGCATCCAGGCTTGCTCCGCCCACCAGCACTCCGTCAATATCCACCTGCGCCATCAATCCCTGAATATTGTCGGGCTTGACGCTGCCGCCGTAGAGGATCCTGAGGGCAGCCGCAAGGTCGGCGCTGAACATTTGCGCCGCACACTGGCGAACGTACTTATGCACGGCCGCAGCAATTTCCGGCGTGGCCGTGTGGCCCGTACCAATTGCCCAGACCGGTTCGTAAGCTACCAGAATACGGGAGAATTCTTCGGGGGTCAACGCGCCGACGCTGCCTTGAAATTGCGACTTGCAGACGCTTTCGGTGGCTCCCGCCTGGCGGTCGGCCAGCAGTTCCCCGATACAGACGATGGGCATCAGCCCGGCAGCCAGCGCAGCTTTGGTCTTTTTCAGGACCATCTCGCTGGTTTCGCCGAAAACATGGCGACGCTCGGAATGCCCGATGATGGCGTAACGGCAACCTGCTTCCATCACCATGCCGGCAGAAATCTCCCCGGTGAACGCGCCCTCCCTTTCCCAGTAAATGTTTTGCGAGGCAATCCCGATCTGCGTGCCTCGAGTGGCTTCGACTGCTGCGGGAATGTCGATCGCCGGGGGGGCAATCACGATTTCGCAGTCCTTCACGTCCGCAACCATCGGATTAAACGCCGCAAAGAACGCCCTCGTTTCCACCGGCGTCTTGAACATCTTCCAGTTACCCGCGATCACACGGCGCCGCGTCGAGTGGCTCATTTGTTGGAGAGGGCCTCCACGCCCGGAAGCTTTCGCCCGCCCAGAAATTCCAGCGAAGCGCCGCCGCCCGTCGAAATGTGCGAGATCTTGCTGGCGAGGCCCGACTGGTGAATCGCCGCCACCGAATCGCCGCCACCCACGATGGACGTGGCGCCGGCGGTGGTCGCGGCAGCCACCGCTTGCGCGATGGCAAGGGTTCCTTTTGCAAACGCGGGCATTTCAAACACGCCCATCGGCCCGTTCCACACAATGGTTTTGGATTTGGCGATTTCCGCGGAGTAGGCGGCGATAGTCTTCGGGCCGATGTCCAGCCCCATCTGATCCCCCGGAATTGCGGAAACTTCTACGAGCTTAGTCGGCCCGCCCGCTTTAAACTCGGGGGTAACGACATTATCCAGCGGCAGCATCAGCTTGAAATTTCTCTGCTTCACGTCCGTGAGAATCTTTCGCGCCAGGTCCAGCTTGTCTTCTTCCACCAGCGATTTCCCGATCGAAAGTCCCTGCGCCTTCAAAAAGGTGTATGCCATGCCGCCGCCAATGAGCATCGCATCGGCAATCTTCATCAGGTTTTCGACCACTTCGATCTTGTCGCTGACTTTTGCTCCGCCAAGAATCGCTACGAACGGCCGCGCAGGGCTACTCACGGCCTTGCCTAAATACGCCAACTCTTTTTCCAT
>DATLVJ010000443.1:0-11050 GCA_035577585.1 Candidatus Limnocylindrales bacterium | reverse complement strand
TAGGGCGTGTGCCGCCGCGCCGGCGCTGGACATCCAATAAAGAGGAGAGAATTCATGCCACTTGTACGGATTGAATTGCGCGCGGGATCTTCCGAGGAGTATCGGAGGGCTCTGGGCGATGGTGTGCACCGGGCGATGGTGGAGGCGTTGGGAGTTCCGGCGGATGACCGGTTTCAGGTGATCACGGAGCATCCGGCGGTGGGACTTAATTATGATCCGCAGTATCTGGGGATACGGCGGTCGGATAGCGTGGTGTTCGTGCAGATCACGCTTAGCGCGGGCCGCAAGCCGATGCAGAAGCGGAAATTTTATAAGCGGGTGACGGAGTTGCTGGCGGAATCTCCGGGCGTGAAACCAGCGGACGTGGTGATCAATCTGGTGGAAGTGGCTTGGGAAAACTGGTCGTTCGGGAACGGCGAAGCGCCGTATATGGACGCCTAATTTTTCTGTGGCCCCGCGCCGCGCTGTTGTAAATTCAGGGCATGCGCGTTTCCGTCCTTATCCTTCCTGCTCTTGTTCTTTCCATTTCAGGGATTGTGCTCGGCTTTGCAAGGATTGAGCCGCAGACTTCCCATCCTGCCGCAGTGCATAGCTACGTGGGCTTCGATCGTAATGAGTATCCTGGCGACGAATCGCTGCCCCTACTTCGGAAATCCTATTCCTTCGTGAGTTACTGGCTGAGCCCGCCGCCAGGCGCAAAGAGCAATTCCTGGATCGGAAAGCGTGGAGTGATGCAATCGCAAGGATTTGGGTTTCTGCTTTTATACCAAGGGCGAACTTCCAGTCAGCTTCCCTATAAAAAGGATTCGATTGAGGCCGGTCTTGCCGATGCGCGGGCAGCCGCGGCCGCGGCACGCCGGGATGGTTTTCCCGAAGGCTCGGTGATTTTTCTGGATGTGGAAGAGGGCGGCCGATTTTTCGAGGGCTACCTGGCCTACCTGCAATCCTGGGCGGAGTCTCTGAGAAAAGAGAAATTTCATCCCGGAATTTATTGTTCGGGGATTGTGGTGGATGAAGGAGAAGGCTCGACGATTATTTCCTCGGACGATATTCGCGCGCACATTGGAGTGCCGGAAGTTGTGTACTGGATTTACAACGATGCCTGTCCCCCTTCGCCGGGGTGCAGCATTCCGCAGAACCCACCGGCTCCTTCGGCGAGCGGCGTAGCTTACGCGAGTGTGTGGCAGTATGTGCGGTCTCCGCGGGAGAAGAAAGTTGCGCGGCATTGCCGTGGCTATGCTGAGGATGGGAAGTGTTACGCGCCCGGAGATGCGGGGCACAGATGGTTTTTGGATGAGAATGTGGCGACGACGCCGGACCCTTCTGCCCCTCGGTGAAATCCTCGCTCGTTTTTTCACAAACGGCAATCCTGACATTCTCCAAAAACCCAACTGCGAAATGTCATCCTCAGAAGCGCGTCGTTTGCGCTCCGAAGGATCTCAATCTTTGGATTATGCAGGGTCTCAAGGTTGAGGTCCTTCGTGCATCTCCGGCAGACAGCACCGGAATCCAAAAAGCGGACCTTGTCAGATGCGCTAAGAATGACCAGCTCGGGGGGCACGATTTCACACAATAAGAACGGTGATTAGAACGTCGGGTTGCGGGGGAATTTGAAGTAGGGGAGGCGGACGCCGTTGATGAATATTTGGTCGGCGCGGATGCCGGTGGGAGCCTCGAAGCCGACGGCGCCACCGGCGGTGACGAAGTCGTCCTGATCCACGCCATCGCCGCTGATGCCGAGGCCGCCGGCGAGGACGCCGTTTTTATAGAGGCCGACGGCGCCGGGGAAGAAAACTACGCCGCTCTTGCTGCTGTTGGCCGCGCCGGTTTGATTGCCTTGCGTGCAGGGCTTTTGCACATCCTGCAAAAATAAATTGTAAAAAGGGCCGTCACCGGAGCCGTTGATGCCCGGAGGGAACAGAGGTTGCGAGCCAAAGCTGATGGTGCGGCTGGTGACAGCGGTGCCCATGGGGACGCCGGGAAGATCGGCGGTGGTGCGATTGGGACCGTTGAAGTAGACCATGTTGCGGGCTTTGCTGGCGGCCACATCAATACTGAAAATCGTGGAGTCTGGCATGCGGCGTAGACCGATGAGAGTGCCATCGAGGTCGGCCACGGCGATCACCATGCTTGTGGCAGAGCTGGTCGGCAGGCGGATGGCGGCGCGCGTTTTTTCCGCTGTGGCCTGGGCGTTGTCCAAAACCTGCTGGACGTCAGAAACGGTCAGCATGCTTCCCGCCGTGGGTTGAATCAGATCATTGATGGGAGGCTGCCCGTTGCTGCAAGCCGCGGGAAGGTCCGGGCAAATTCTGAAATAGCTGCCGTTTGCCGTCCCAGGGTTAGCTCCGGCAGGGAGGGACGTGTTGCTGACGAGGGGCAACGCGATTCCGCCGATGAAGACCGCGCCCGGGTCGGGGAGAGGATTGGGAATGAAACTGAAGCCGGTGGTTTTTGCGCCGCTGACGGCGGCAAATTCCGCCGCGTCAGCAGGAACTCCGGCGACTCCAATCCCGCCGACGACCAGACTTCCACGAAAGATTGGAACTCCGCCGGGATTGACCGCGTTCGGATCACTGTCGTCGAGTTGCGACTTTCCGGTGAGGATACCCGGGCCGGTTCCCGCGCCTCCGGAGAGAGAATTGGATGGGCTGATCTCTTGCCCGGGAATAAAATTTGTGGAGAGAGTGCAGCCGCGGTTGGTGTTTTCAATGCCATAGAGGTCGGCGGTCGGGGCGTTGTCGACTCCCGGAGGAAAATGGATGCCGCTGATGAAGCGAACGGTGCGGGAAGAAAGAGGCGCCTGGTCATTGCTGAAATAGGCAGCGGTACGGGCAAGAGCGACGGCGAGGTCGTCGACGTCGACGGGCGTGCCAAAATTTCCAATGTCTTTGGTGGTGCCGGGGACGACGCCTGGCTTGTTATAGACAGCGAGAACGTCGCCGCGACGATCGACGACGGCGATAGCCATGGTGCCGCCGTCGACGGCGAGAGCAGCATTCTGAACGATGGACATTACTTCAAGTTTGGTGAGGGGGACGTCCACCGGAGGAGGCGGATTCTGTTTGACCGGAGCGGGAGAGCCGCCGCAGCCGAGAAGCAGGATGGCGAGCGCTCCGCCCAGCACCAGAGCGACGAGAATGCCCAGGGCCATGGTTTTGCGGCGCTGGATGTAGGCGCGACTGGATTCCACTGGTTTTTGAGCAATATGTTCCATCGGGAGAGCGTTGGAATACATGTTACACGCCGGCAAAAGGAAATCACGTGGATTGTACCTCTGTTGCCACGAAGTGGTGACTCCAAAATGCGTTGAGAGGATGTTGCTGGATATTCACTGGGCTTTCGGAAAAAGGTTGCCGGAAGAGCGCATTTTTGATTAGTTAGCGGAGACTGTTACCGGTCCATTGGCCGGATCCTGCGAAAACATGATTGCCGAATTATCGCGCATGCCGGGATTCTTGAGATTGATACGCGTTACCGTGTGCCTGCTGACCGGATTTTTGGCCGGCATCGATGCGCTGGCGCAGCAACCGGCCGCCGCGGCGTCGGGTGGCTCGCCACAGGAAGTACACGAAGCAGGGCCGCCGCGGCGAATCCCCCGGCAACAAGCGCTGACGACGGCGGCGCTCGACGGAACGGTGAGGGAACAAGTTTCAGAAGGAGTGATGCGGCCCGTGGGTGGTGCGCAAATTCAGATCCGGAATCTGCAGACGGGACAAGTGAGCACAACCCTGGCGAGCGGCGAGGGAGTGTTTCGGTTGTTGCTTTTGCCGCCGGGTGGATACGAATTACGCGCGGAGGCGGGGGGCCACGAGGCGCTGACGATCGCGTCGCTTTCGCTGAACGCGAATGAGGTGGTTACGCTGGATATTCGACTGGTGGCCAACAGCGCGGCGGAAGCGCGTTCACGATTGCCGCGGCAACCGGAATTGGGGCCACCGCTTCCCGCGGATGCAGAGGGGATGGCGGGATCGTATCGGGAGTTTCGCCACCGGCTGGATTCGGATCCGAATTACATCCTGGAACTTTCGCCGGATGTTTTGCCGCCGATCTCGGATGTTTTTAACGTGGTGCCGAACCGCTGGGCGTTAGAACAACCGGATTACCGGCGGTACAGGCCGTCGGGCGAATATATTTATACCAAGCCGCACTGGTACGACCCATTCAATCGCAATCGTTACAAGGGAGACGAACCGATCTGGCCGGCGGTGCTGGGGCAACAGGTGTTTTTGAACGTTACGGCATCGGAAACGACGTTCATTGACGGCCGGAAGGTGCCTTCACCGAGTAATGTGAGCGCGGCGCAGGCGGGAAGCAGCGAATTTTTTGGGCGCGGCGAACAATTTTTTCTGGACCAGACGTTTCGCTTCACGTTTGACTTGTTTCACGGCGATGCCTCGTTCAAGCCGGTGGATTGGCGATTCCGGGTGACGCCGGAAGTGAGTTTGAACTACCTGGACGTGAAGGAATTGGGAATTGTGGGGCCGGACGTGCGCGCGGGGACGACGCGGCTGGATTCGCACGTGGGATTCCAGGAAGCGTTTCTGGAGTACAAGCTGCGCGACCTGAGCCCGAACTACGATTTTATTTCGGTGCGCGCGGGGATCCAGGAATTCAACGCGGATTTTCGCGGGTTTCTGTTTGTGGACGAGCAACCTGCGCTGCGGGTCTTCGGGGATTTGAAGAGCGACCGCCTGGAGTATAACGCGGCATATTTTAATTTTCTGGAGAAGAATACCAACAGCGGATTGAATACGTTCAGCCGGCGAAATCAGCAGGTGATGCTGGGGAACATTTATATCCAGGATTTTTTCTTTCCGGGATACACAGCGGAATTTCTGGGTGCGTACAACAAGGACGACGGCGGGCTGCATTACGACGACAACGGATTCCTGGTGCGGCCGGCGCCCATCGGCAGCGTGATCAATCAGGGTGTGGGCGCGATTCCGCACAGCATTCAGGTGGGATATTTCGGGTGGCTGGGCAGCGGACACATCAAGCGCTTAAATATTACCCACGCGTTTTACGAGGCGGCGGGAAAGGACAGCTTCAACCCGATTTCCGGGAAACCGGTGACGGTGAACGCGCAGATGGCGGCAGTGGAGCTTTCGCTGGACCGGGACTGGATTCGTTACCGGATTTCGACTTTTTATGCGTCAGGCGACCACGACCCGCGCAACGGGCGGGCGAATGGGTTTGACGCCATCGTGGATTTGCCGAGTTTTGCGGGCGGATTGTTCAGCTTCTGGAACAGAGAAGGGATCCGGTTGTTGGGATCCGGGGTTTCGCTGACGACGGATGGCAGCCTGTTGCCCAACATGCGTTCGAACAAAAATGAGGGACAGGCGAATTTTGTGAACCCGGGAATTTTTCTTGTGAACGCGGGAACAGACATTGATATCACGCCAAAGCTGAAAGGATTCGTGAATTTCAATTATTTGCGGTTCATGCGGACGGAGCCGCTGGAAATTGTGCTGTTTCAATCGCCGATTCGGCACAATATCGGGGAAGACTTCGGCGTGGGAGTGACGTACCGGCCGCCGCTTTCGGAAAACATTATTCTGACAGGCGGGGCCTCGATGCTGCAGCCGGGACAGGGTTTCCGCGATATTTATACGGGGAGAACGCTGTTTTCGGTGTTTGGATCGGCGAAGTTGACGTTCTGAGGTCGTTGAGGATGGCTGTGTTTTTCAATCGTGCCACGTTGCGGACGCTTGCGAGCGAAAGCGGAAAATCACGCCTGCTGGTTGTCTTTTTTCTGGCGGCGTCGTTTTCGCTGCTGTTTTTTGGCTCGGTGCGGCCGCAGGCGGCTGGTTCCGGACAGGATCCGCAGGGACCTTACCGCGGGCAATCGCAGGAAGAGGCGATGGCCAAGTCCACGGGCTGCATTTCCTGCCATACGGCGACGGACGAACCGACGATGCATCCTTCGAAAGGAGTGCATCTCGGCTGCACGGATTGCCACGGGGGGATTAATTCGGTGGTAGTCGCCGCGGGTGTTGCGACGAATTCGCCTGAATATCAGGCGGCTAAAGAGAAAGCACATGTGCAGCCGCGCGACCCGTTTTTTAGGAATCGGACGACGCTGCCCGAAGGCGCATACACGAAATGGCTGAAGGAGTCGCCGGAGTTTGTGAAGTTCATCAATCCCGGAGACTTGCGAGTGGCGCGGGAAACGTGTGGGACGGCGGGATGCCACCCGAACGAGACGCGGGCGGTTGCGACGAACATGATGACGCACTCGGGATTACTTTGGGGCGCGGCGCTTTACAACAATGGGGGAATTCCGTTCAAGAACGCGCGATTTGGCGAAAGTTATGACCGGGATGGCAAGCCGCAAGCGATAAAGACGAGCCCGCCGCCGACAGCGGAAGAGACTCGCGTGAAGGGCGTCTTGCCGGCGTTGACGCCGCTGTATCGCTGGGAAATTTCGCAGCCGGGAAACGTGTTGCGCGTTTTCGAACGCGGCGGCGAGAAAAAGGCGGAGATCGGGAACCCGAGCGGGGAAGAGAGTCCGGGAAAGCCCGACGACAAACTGAGTGACCGCGGGTTTGGCACGGAACTTCGCACGGACCCGGTTTTTCTGGGATTGCAGAAGACGCGGCTGTTGGATCCGATTCTGTCCTTGCCGGGGACGAACGATCACGCAGGCGACTACCGATCCAGCGGCTGCTCTGCGTGCCATGTAATCTATGCGAACGACCGTGACCCGGCGCACTCGGGTCCGTATGCCCAGTATGGGCACAGTGGTTTCAGCGCTTCGATGGATCCGACGATTCGCAAAGATGAGCCGGGGCATCCGATCAAGCACACATTCACGCGGGCGATTCCGTCGAGCCAATGCATGATCTGCCACATCCATCCGGGGACGAACATGGTGACGACGTATTTCGGGCTGACGTGGTGGGACAACGAAATCGACGGCGACAAAATGTATCCGCCGGAGCAGCGGAACCCCAGCGAGGAACAGCGATACCAGGCCGCGCTGAAGAATCCGGAGGTGGCGGCGGCGCGCGGGTTGTGGGGCGAGGACAAATTCCTGGAGCAGACCGGCAGCCCGGAGTTCAATGCCAAACTGAAGACGACGCAGTTTGCGGATTTTCATGGGCATGGCTGGGTGTTTCGCGGGGTTTACAACCACGATCGAAAAGGGAACTGGTTGGACAAGGACGGGCAACCGATCGCGTTCGACGATCCCCAGCGTTTTCAGAAAGCCGTGCACTTGGCCGACATTCATCTGGAGAAGGGCATGCAATGCGCGGATTGCCATTTCGCGCAGGACAATCACGGCAACGGAAAAATTTACGGAGAGCCGAGGGCGGCGGTGGAGATCGATTGCGTGGATTGCCATGGGACCATCCGGCAGAGAGCTACGTTGACTACCTCAGGCCCCGCGGCACCGGATGCGGCGCGCGTGGGCGAGCCGCGCGGGCGGCGGCTGGATGCGTTGCGGACACCATCTGGAATGCGGCGATTTGAATGGCGCGGGGAGAAGCTGTTCCAGAGATCGATGACGGATCCGAATGTGGAGTGGGAGGTCGTGCAGACAAAGGACACGATCACCCAGGGGAATTCGCACTTCAGCCTGAAATCGCTGCGGGCGAAGCTGATGAACAAGGATGGCGCGGCGTTCTCGCGGACCCCGGCGGATGATTCGCAACTGGCGCACGCGAATTCTTCGATGACGTGTTACGCCTGCCACACGTCGTGGACGCCGACGTGCTTCGGCTGCCACCTGCAGATGACCGCGAATGTGCGGCGGCCAATGCTACACAACGAAGGCCTCATGACGCGGAACTACACGAGCTACAACTTTCAGGTGCTGCGGGACGACGCGTATTTCCTGGGTGTGGACGGAACCGTGACGGGACACCGCGTTGCGCCGGCGCGGTCTTCGTGCGCGGTACTGGTGAGTTCGCAAAATGCGAACCGCGAGTGGCTTTATTACGAACAGCAGACGATTGCGACGTCAGGACTTTCGGGGCAGGCGTTCAGCACGTTCGTGCCACACACGGTGCGGGGAAAAGAGACGAAGCAATGCAGCGATTGCCATGTTTCGGCCGGGAACGACAACAACGCGTGGATGGCGCAAGTGTTGTTGCAGGGCACGAATTTCATGAACTTCATGGGCCGGTATATTTTTGTGGCCACTGGAAAGCACGGATTCGAAGCGATCACCGTTGCGGAACACGATGAGCCGGAAGCAATTTACGGCAGCGATCTGCAGAGGCTGGCCTATCCGGACAATTACAAAAAGTTTGTGGCGGGCAAGCGCGAGCTTGCGCCAGTGGCGGAGCATGAAGGAACGATCTTTGATATTCAGGCGCGCGGGGAATATGCGTACACTGCGAACGGTAAGGGCGGGATGCGGGTGCATGACATCGCGAACGTTGATAACAAAGGTTTTTCGGAGCGTCTGACGACGGCGCCGGTATCTCCGATTGGCCAGCGGTTTTATGTTCCAACGAAGGATGCGGTGGCAGTGGCGACGCCTACCACGCTTGGCGTGGATCCTCTCCGCTCTCAGGTGAAGGAGAACGAAGAGCAGCCGATCCACTTGATGTACGGATTTCTATATGTCGCGGACAAGGAAGAGGGGTTGGTGATTATCGGGACGCCAGATTTGAAGGCGAAGAGTCCCGGGGTGGGCACGCTGCTGGACGGCAATCCCGCAAATAATTTTTTGAAGCGCGCGCTGGCGTTCAATCCCGGAGGCGTTTTGACGGGGGCGCGGAGAATCACGATTGCCGGAACGTTTGCTTACATCCTGACGGACAAGGCGCTGGTGGTGGTGGACCTGGACAATCCGCTGACGCCGAAAGTGACGGCGACGATTGCGGCGCCGGTGTTGAACGATCCGCGGGCGGTGGCTATTCAGTTCCGGTATGCGTTTGTAGCGGATCGGGACGGGTTGAAAGTGCTGGACGTGACGAACCTGGCGCAGCCGAAGGTGATGCCGAATGCGCTGGTGCCCTTCGAAGATGCGCGCAATGTTTATGTTGCGCGAACCTATGCTTACGTTTCCGCCGGCAAGCAGGGGCTGGCGATTGTGGATGTGGAGAAACCGGACGCGCCGAAATTGGACCAGGTGTTTACTGCGAACGGGCAGCTTAACGATGTGAACGATGTCAAGATTGGAATGGTGGCGGCGAGCGCGTTCGCGTTTGTGGCGGACGGAAAAAATGGAATGCGCGTGCTGCAGATACTTTCGCCGTGGGACGACCCGGCGCATTTTTCGGGGTTCGGCCCGCGGCCTACGCCCAAACTGATCGCGACGGCGCACACCAAGGGGCCCGCGATGGCGATTTCGAAGGGAATTGACCGGGACCGGGCCGTGGACGAGTCTGGAAACCAGTTGGCGGTATTTGGGAGGCGCGGGGCGCGTCCGCTAAACCGGGAAGAGACCGAGAGGCTGTACCTGCGGAATGGGCAGGTGTATACGGTTACGGACGAGGCTGGGGAGGGGCCAAAGCCCGCCACCAGCCAGAACAGGAAGGAAGGGGTTGTGGAGCATTTTCGGGCTTGGTTAGGAGGGTGGTACTAAGACCCAAAAATAAAGTTTGCGTTATCGCTTTTTCTTCGCATTCCGGTTGCCCGGCCGAGCCCTCCGCAAGCTCTTCATTCCAAAGCAGTTTTGTTAGTAACTCTTTTTTCTTCAACCGTTTACCACCCTGGCGCATCTTATAATATTGTAACGATTCATTCACCCTTTCCACGCATAGCACCCATCAAAATAATTCGTGGGGCAACACGGCCTGGTACCGGTTAACGTGTATGAGTGGGGACTTTTCGGGCACCCGGCCCGAATCTAAGCCCGCAGATGCGGGCACCATAGGCCTTCCAGGAGAAGGCGCAAAGGTATAGAAAGAAGGAGGACGGACGCAATGATTAAACAATATCTTCTGGCGAGCGATTTCGACCAGACACTGAGTTTCAACGACTCCGGCGTGGCGCTGAGCGAGTTGATCGGATTTCACGGCTTTCACGACAAGGTGAAGGGGTTGGCCGAGATGAACCTGGTGCAACAGGGGGCCGAACTGTCGTATCTGATTCTGCACGACCCGGATTTCCGGCGGGTG
The DNA here is from genome assembly GCA_035577585.1 of Candidatus Limnocylindrales bacterium. GTDB lineage: Bacteria > Acidobacteriota > Terriglobia > Acidiferrales > UBA7541 > Acidiferrum. The sequence continues at coordinate 974 of DATLVJ010000443.1, read as the reverse complement.
CGCAGGGAACACCTGATCCAGACGGGCAAGAAGATACGGCTGAAGCACGACGTCGATTTGTTTGCGCGTTCGCTGGAGAACATTTCGGACGGATACAAAATATCGTTCTACGTGATTTCGGCGGCGCCGGTTGAGATTATTCAGTCGGCGCTGGAAGGGATAGTGCCTCCGGACCACATTTTCGGGACGAGGTTCCGATACAACGAGGCGACGGGCGAAGTTGATTCCATCGTGAGGGCTTCAGCAGGCTGGGGGAAGATCACCGTGCTGGAGGAGTTGCGCGCGAACCTCGGCATCAGCCATGACCATATTATTTACATGGGCGACGGCAGTTCGGATTTGCCGGTGATGATGCACGTGAACCAGTATGACGGGCTGACGATAGCAGTGTCCGAGGCGAAGTTCATTTCACGGATTGCTCGGCGGACTGTGCTGAGCGACAACGCAATGAGCGTGCTGGTGCCAGTGCTGGAAGAGGTGTTGCATTGGGATTCGCCGGAGATCCGGCGATTCTTCGCTACCCGCGGACTGGTGCTGCGCGAGTGGGACAAGATGCGCACGGATATGCTGACGATTGAGGAGAATTCGGCGCCGAATACGACGGCGGCGTTGCAGTGAGAAGGTGGAAAGTGGAACATAAGAATTGGAAATTGGATAGCAGATAACAGTGACCAGATAGCGGGAAGCCAGTCAGCGGGTGCTGGAACGGCACACGCACAAAGCATGTAATGTACGTTATCCCTCACCGTCGGAATTCGCGGGCGAGGGATATTTTTTGCGACAAGCCCCGGAAAATAGATCCCTTTTCCATTTCAAGTGCGAGCGGATGGACGGCTCTGATGGGTTGCGTAGATCCCGGCGATTCTTCAGCGTTTTTGCTATGCTGGGTTTTTAGGGAGGGCCAGATGGCGCGAAGGAATATTTTGATGCTGGTGGGAGATTATGTTGAGGATTATGAGGTGATGGTGCCGTTC
>DATLVJ010000442.1:0-2864 GCA_035577585.1 Candidatus Limnocylindrales bacterium | reverse complement strand
AGCAGCTAAACAGGAGACGAGCGACCGCGTATTGCCGCACCGCGCTAAGAATGCGGGATTCGGAATGAAACTAACGGTAAAGGTCGAGTGGGGGACGGGATTGTGAGTGAGGTAGGCGCGTGACGATTGGGATTCTGGGCGGTGGACAGCTTGGCTATATGCTGGCCTTGGCTGGCTATCCGTTGGGGCTGCACTTCCGTTTTCTCGATCCTTCGCCGCAAGCACCGGTGGGAAGAATCGCGCACCGCGTGACAGCGGAATATTCGGATCACGATGCACTGGAGAAATTCGCGCACGGGTTGGAACTCGTGACGTATGAGTTTGAGAATGTGCCAGTCGAGGCAGCGCGATTTTTGGCGAAGCATGTGCCGGTGTATCCGCCGCCGGAAGCGCTGGAAGCGGCGCAGGACCGGCTGAACGAAAAGACCCTCTTCAAGAAGTTAGGGATTGCGACGACTTCGTTTGTGGAAGTGAACGGCGCCAGCGACGTGGATGCGGCGGCGAAGAAGATTGGACTGCCGGCGGTGCTGAAGACGCGGCGCATGGGCTATGACGGAAAAGGGCAGTGGGTGCTGCGAACGAGGGAAGACGTGGAATTCGTGAAGCGGGAATTTCCGACGACTCCCTTGCTGCTGGAAAATTTTGTAGCTTTTCAGAGAGAGCTTTCGGTTCTCGCGGCGCGGAGCCGGTCGGACGAGACGGCGTTTTATCCACTGGTGGAGAATCATCATCGCGGTGGAATTTTGCGGCTGTCGGTTGCGCCGGCACCGAATTTGAGCGCGAAATTGCAGCGGGCAGCGGAGTCGGCAGCGCGACGGTTGATGGAAGAGTTGAATTACGTCGGCGTGCTGGCGATCGAATTTTTTGAGTGCAACGGCGAATTGGTGGCGAATGAAATGGCGCCGAGGGTGCACAACTCGGGGCATTGGTCGATTGAAGGGGCGGCGACGAGCCAGTTTGAGAATCATTTGCGGGCGGTAATGGGGTTGCCGCTGGGTTCGACGGCGACGGTGGGCGTTTCCGCGATGCTGAATCTGATTGGCGAAGTGCCAGAGCCCGGTGAGATGCTGGCGATTCCGGACGCGCACCTGCATTTGTATGGAAAGTCCTTGCGGCCGGGACGAAAAGTAGGACACGTGACGCTGCGTGCCGCAAGTTTCGAAGAGTTGAAACACCGGTTGGCGCAGCTTCCGGGATTTTTCCAGCGACCGGAGTTTTGCCTTGCAGCACGCCCCATAGCTACTGCTGGCTAGCCGTAACTTGCTGAAATATATAGCGTTAGATTGCCCCGGAAGCCCGGTGGTTGCCGCCCTTACACGGCCAATGCTACGATTTGACGCTTCCATGTCCGTCCAAAATTCCCACAAACCGCGGGTCGGCATCCCTTGGCGCACGAGCGAGGAAGAGCGGAACCGTGTGCGGGAGAAGCTTGAGAATTATTTTGCGGCAGTGCGGCGGGCGGGAGCAGAGCCGACGGAGATTTCACTCCGTCTTCCGGCGGAGAAACTGGCGGCACAAATTGAGGGGCTGGACGGTTTCGTTTTGCCAGGGAGTCCGGCGGATGTGGAGCCGAGCCGGTACGGCGCTGCGCGGCATGAGAAGACGAAGACTTTGGATCCGGCGCGAGACCGGACGGACAGCACGATTTTGGATCACGCGATTGCGGAGCGGAAGCCGGTGCTGGCGATTTGCTATGGCTGCCAGATCTTGAATGTTCACCAGCGCGGGACTTTGGTGCAGGACATTCCGGCCGAGACGCCCGGTAAAGAAATGCACGGCAATACCGACTTGGCGGCCGGTAGGCAAAAAGGTGATGCGGAGCATGATGCGTTGCTTGCGGCGGGAAGCCTGCTGGCGAAACTTGCGGGGGCGGAACGAGTACACATTAACAGCAGCCATCACCAGTCGATCGACACGCCGGGCGAAGGATTGAGGGTGACGGCGCGGTCGGCAGAAGGAATTGTGGAAGGCGTGGAACTGCAAGACGAGCGCAACTGGGTTGTCGGCGTGCAGTGGCATCCGGAGCGAATGCCAGAGGATGGCTTCGCGCAGAAGATTTTTGGGGAGTTTGTCGCGGCGGTGGAACGGAATCGAGCGGCGATTGCTCCGAAATCGTAAACGCACACACGAAGTGTGCTTCGACGCCAATTGCGAAGCCTGCGCAGGCAAGAGTGCCTGCGCTAATGGATTTTTTCAGATTTCATTGGGGGAATCATGATTTCTTTGGCAGGCAAAGCTGCACTGATTACTGGAGGTTCGCGCGGGATTGGAGCGGCTGCCGTAAAACTGTTTGCGCAGGCCGGCGCGGATGTAATTTTCAATTACAACAAAGCGAAAGACGCAGCGGCGCAGATTGAAGCGGAAGCAAAAAAGCACGGAACGCGGGTAGAAGCGTTCAAAGCAGACGTGAGCAAACATTCGGAAAACAAGAAATTAGTGGAGCAGACGATTGCGCGATTGGGGCGGCTGGATATTCTGGTGGCAAACGCGGGCGTGTGGAACGTGGACGATTTGCCGATCGAGAAGATGACAGAAAAGCAGTGGGATGAAATGATGCAGGTCAATTTGAAGAGCGTGTACTCGATTATTCATTTCAGCGTGCCGCAGATGATCAAGCAGAAGTCGGGGAAAATTATTCCGATTGCGTCCACGGCGGCGCAGCGGGGCGAAGCGTTTCACACGCACTATGGCGCTTCTAAGGGCGCAATTGTTAGTTTGACGAAGGGATTGGCGAGCGAACTGGCGAGACATGGGATTCTGGTGAACTCGGTTGCGCCGGGTTGGGTGGCGACGGACATGTCGAATCCGGTGCTGGACACGAAGGCCGGACAGAAGATGGCGGCAGCGGCGATTCCGCTGGGCCG